>JAUSOA010000006.1 GCA_030656435.1 Acholeplasmataceae bacterium
ACCTTTTATTCCTATTTTATAAAATAGAAGAAGCCTTGATAAGATTTATGGGAAATTTTTCACAACTTTGTGGATAACTCTTCGATTATAAACAAAAAAAGCACCTTTCTCAATGAAAAGTACTTTTTCAACAGTCTGAAAAAAGTGCACTGAATTGTGCACTTTTTTCTTATTTGATTTCTTTTTTCTTAAATACTAAATCATAAACAAAGTATCCAACAATCAATACTGCGAATCCAATCAATGATGGTAATAGACTTTCTATTAAAGTTGCTATTAATAATCCTACCATACCAATAATCGCAATTGCTGGTACATATGGATAGCCCCATACCTTATAAGGTCTTTCTAATTCAGGATTCTTCTTTCTAAACATGAATACAGAGTAGAAAATTAGCGTATTGAATATTAAACCGCCAAAAACAACAAAGGTAAGTAGTTCTCTAATATTAAAGACGAGTAAAAGGATTGCCATTAATCCTGAACCTATAATTGAAACAAATGGTGTATTATATTTTTTATCCAATTTACTAAATGACTTGAAAAACGTTTTATCTTCTGCCATCGCATAGTAAACACGAGGGAAAACCATGACACTACCATTTAATGCACCAAAGATAGATATCATTACTGAAACAAATACGATGAGCATTCCAGTTTCACCAAAGAGTGTCATCATTGCTCCGATGGTGAAGTTTGAACTTGCATCAGATGCTAATAGACTTGCATAAGGAATGATTCTATAAAGTGCAAAGATAAATAAAACATAAATAATCGTCACTGCACTTATCGAAATAACAAGCGCTCTAGGAAGATCTCTTTTTACATTTTTCATTTCACCAGCAACTGTGTTTAAATTTGTCCAACCCTCATATGCCCAAAGCGTTGCAACGACACCAAATCCGACCATCGATAAAACCTTAAAAAAAGATACATCACCAATAGGTGTAAATGTTAAGTTAACTGATTCTGTTCCCATAAAAAGACCGATAAATATAATAGCAATGATTGGTATTATCTTAGCGACTAAAAAGACCTTTTGAACAATAGCCCCAGCCTTGACTCCAAAATAATTAACGATAGATAGCATAATAATAAGTAGAGCTGCTATAAGCTTTACATAGCCTGATATCGGAACAACATAAGAAAGTATTTCAGCAAAAACAAGTGCAAGTAAGGCAATAGATCCACTACTTGATAGTACAAAGCTAGTGATACCACTTAGAAATGCAACCTTTGAGCCATAAGCTTTCTTTAAGTATACATAGTAGCCTCCAGTTTCAGGAAACATTGTCCCTAATTCTGCATAGGTTAGACCTGAAAATAAAGTAATGATACCACCGATGAGCCATGCTAATAAAGATAATCCAATTGCATATCCCACATGTACTAAAACAAGACTACCAAAAACAAAGATTCCTGATCCTATCATAATACCCGCTAAGATTGAAATTCCTCCAAACAAGCCAATTTCTTTTTTCAATGAAGACATTTTTACATCATCCTTCCTTCCATATTAAAAGTATCATATTTTGATTATAATTTCTTTAAAAATGCAAAAAAAAATACCTGTTAGGGTATCAAGATTGTGTAATCACTATATATAGGTAATAATCACTATCTTCAAATGGTTTTAATTTAAGATCTCCAAAAAATTGGCTTTTTAAGCCTAGCTCCTTAAAAAGTGATAAAAAGGATTCGATTGTGTAAGGATAAAGCGTGGTAGAGCCGATTGATTCTTGATTGCCAATTGATATTTTTGTAGTAAAAAGGATATTTTTTTCTTTATAGTCATAATATCTATTCAGAATCAAATCATTATATTCGAGTTCCTTTAACTCCTTAGGCTTTTCCTTTAAAATCTTAATATAATTTAATACTTGAACAATCATATATCCTTGAGAAGAAAGTTTTTCTTTCGTTTCCTTGAAAAAAGTTTTTAACTGTAAATGATTCAAATGAACAAGCGTATTTCCAAAGCAAGTCATTAAGTCGTACTTCTTTTCTTCTTTTAGAACCTCTACCATATCACCAACTCGAAAATTGATTTCTGGATAATACTTACGAGCTTTATCTACCATTGTTTCATCTAAATCAATTCCAATAACATCCATTCCAAAGTCAGATATTAGTTTGGTCAGTCTACCCGTTCCAGAGCCAAGATCGATTGCCAATTGGCTAGGCTTAATAAATCCTCTAATAAAATCTTTTATTTGGGGATCAAAAGGAAACAACTGGTTATAGAATTCACTGAAATGATGATACATTTTATAGTGCTCCTAACGTCCTAAATATGACAATCACTGCAAACATGGTAAAGATTGAAAATACAGAGCTCCAAACCACTAATTGCCCTGCAAGCTTTTCGTCTCCACCCATTTCGTGAACCATGATAGCTGAGGATACTGCAACAGGTGATGCGAAAAGTGCGATTAAACCAGCATATGAATATTCCATTCCTACAATCTTATCTTGAAGTAAATAGGCTGCAGTAAGCACAACACTAGGTACAATAATGATTCTCCATGAAACTCCTAAAATAATCTTTTTAATGAGTGGTTTAACGACTGATAATTCAAAGTGTCCACCCAATGCAATCAATGCCATTGGTGAAGCTGTAACAGAAATGAGTCTGATCGAATCATATGCAAAAAATAAATTATTTTTAATCGTAAATATTGGCTCTCCACCTGAAGGAGTGATTATACCTCTTAGGAAAACAACCATTAGTCCTGCCATCACACCAATGATGAGGGGATTGGTCAAGATATTTCTAATCATCTTCTTTACACTTATTTTTTGGCCAAATTCATTAACTTGATACATAGTTAATGCAATAACAGATAACACATTGGCTAATGGAATGGTAAATGCTGATAATAGTGCAACGACAGCAAGTGCTTCAATACCACCGATAGATTGTGCTAGAGGGATACCAATTAAAGCGAAATTTGAACGAACTACAACCTGAAGGATGACCCCCTTTTGATTGGGATCCTTCACAGTAAAGAAAATTGTGAAATAACAAATTGTAAACATGATGAGCATCGCTGAAACGGCAAACAAAATGACACCCCAATTGATATCATTGAAATTTTCTAGATTATACACATTGTAAAAAAGTAGCACAGGTAAGCCAACTCTAAACACATATTTATTCAATATATTAATAAAATGTATGTCGATAAATTTGATGCGTTTTAGAAAATAACCAAGAATTATCAATATTACAATTGGTAAAATGGCATTTGCAGCGAACACGAAAGTTTCGGTCATAAGATGCTCCTTCTCGATTGAAAAATACCTTTTAATTTTATCATATTTTGAGATTTTTGACACATATTAAACTTAGATTTAAAAAAGATGAAGTGATCATTGATTTTGAAAAAAAGAAAAGCAGATAATTAATCTGCCATTGTTTCTTTTTCTCTTTCTTGTAACAGTTCATTGAGCTTAGATTCCATTTTTTTATTTTTGTGTGAAGCGTATAAAACGACTAGTGAGTAAAGGATTGCATAGATGAGTCCAAAAATATAAATGGCAAATGATCGTTGAAATATATAATTACCAAACATCACCTTCAGTATGCCTGGAATAGGAACCATAACTAAATATCCAATAATCACATTGGATACACCGTTCCCCCATGTTTTCTTAAATATATTGATGCCTAAGGCTATGAGTAATGAAATCAATATACTGCCCCAAAATAAAGGTCTTATTGGAAGGGTAACTTCAAATCGTCGATTGACAAAAAGAGCGAATATAAATATAACGACACTAACAATTGCATAGCAGTATGCATATAGTTTGATGTATGCTTTCATTTCATTCCTCCTAAAACATTTTTTAAGGCAGGTACAAAGGCTCTCGATATCTCAATTCGATCTCCATTATTAAGGGTTGCTTCAAGTTTACTATTCAAAGTAGATTTAAATACTTTAATATGATGATAATTTAGACAAACCTGCTTATTGACCCTAATCAATGATGGAAACTGTTCGGCAATCTCGTATAGTTTGTATCTGCAATCAAAAACATCTGTTTTTGTATATAGGAAGCAATGACTATCGATACTTTCTATGTAATAAACATCTTTTTCTTTAAAAAGAAACTGTTGATCACCCTTATTTCCGATAAGTAAGGAGGTATTTTGATTCATTTTTTGGATAAGTTCATTGATATTGCTGTCTTCTTCATCACAATCAATGGTAATGATAGGTTCTCCAAATGATTGATGCTTGTTTACGATGATTTTCATCTACGAATCACTCCTTATATGCTTCATTATATAAAAGATTTTCTATTTTACTTACTACTTTTATACTAAGTTGCGAAAAAAAAGCATTAAGATGCAAAAAGAAGTTAGCGAGCTAACTTCTATGCTTTCTTTTGATAATCTTGCTTTCTAATTGAACCATCAACTTTGTGAATTACTACTGATGATCCAGCTGATTCAGCCAATTCCTCAGCATATGCGATGGCATCTTTTTGAGTGTCAAAAAATTTAATCGTTTTTGTTGATCCTTCTTTTCTAACACGCCACTTCTTGAAGTTTTCTGAATCTTCTTCCTTGTTTTGAGAAACATGGTACTTTTTAGGTTTCTCAACTTTGGTTTCTTGTTTGTCGTTTTCTGGTGCAGGTTTAACAATTGGAGTCACAACAGGTTCTACTTTTGGTTCTTCCTTTTTAACTACCTTAGGTTCTTCTACCTTAGGTTCTTCAACCTTAGTTTGTTCTATCTTAGGTTCTACAACCCTCTGCTCAAAAACCATTTCTTGCTTGGCTTGAGCCATTTTAGCTTCTTCAGCTTGTTTTCTTGCACGACGTTTTTTAAAAAAACACATGGACAATTCTCCCTTCAATTTCTATACTTTCATTATAATACAGATATTGAATAAATAAACAGTTTATCGTCATTTTCTTTATTTTAACTTTTTAACATCAATGAATATAAAAAAAGGAACCGCAGTTCCTTTCACTATCTTGCAATAACGTTAACGTATCTAATTTTGAAGCTTGAATTTCCACTTTCATCAGTTGCTTGATATGTAATTATATACTCACCTGGTGTGGATAAAACGGTTCCTGTAACTAAAATAGTTATATTTTCGCCACTTGCATCAAAGACCGATACACCTTCATCAATCCAAGTTTCATCTGTATAAATGGTATCTATTCCTGGATTCAGAATAATCAAAGGTGGTGTTTGATCAATCACTGTTATTATTCTTTTCATTGTTTTTGAAAAATCGTTATGTATCGCTTGATAAATAATTTCATAGGTTCCTAAAACTTCGGTATTCACTGTGTTAGAAATCACTTCAACATTAAGATTTTTAAATCCGTATCTGGCTGTTGCACCTGGATCTATGTAGCTCAATCCAAGTTCAATTGTATCAATCCCTGGATTGAGTTTCATCACAATAAATTCAGCTGATGGTTCTTGACACGAGCTAAGCATAATTACTAGAAAAAATGTGATGATGAAAAAGAGTTTTCTCATAAGAACCATCCCTCCTCTTCTTTTTTGTGATAAAGAGTTTCTGTACTATAAATCTCATCGAGTTCTAGTACATAAACATATTTAATTCTTGATAATGTGTAGGACTCGTAGGTTATTGTATATGTTATCATATAAGTTCCAGCAACACTCGTATTGACTACGCCAGTTGTCGTAACTAATCCAAGATTTGTAGTGATACCTTGATCACTATACTTACTACCAACCTCTATAGTTGTTACATCTGGTTTTAAAGTTACAACAATTGGATTGTCTTCTTTAACATTAACAATTCTTAGTCTTGTTCCTAGTGGTACTCCTTCAGAATAAATATCATAATAAATAAAGTATCTATTCGCTTGATTAGAATCTTCTACGATTCTTGTTTCATAGGATAATAAAGCATCATTTTCAATTAGACCACCATCAATCCAGTCTTCAATAGATGACACAGTATCGATTCCTGGTAAAAGATAAACAGAGGCATCGTTAAAAATCTTTGTGTAAATTGGATAAATGGCTGTATCTTCAATAATATTTGTTGATACACTACTCCATCCTTCAAATAGATAATCAAAAGATGGCGAGGATGATTTTATTGGATCACTTGGTGGTGTCACATCTCCTCCATAGGTTGTCACTGTTGTAAGAATGACAGTGACCTGATCACTTCCATAAAAGGTGACAGTATATTTCCCATCATTAAATCGGGCATAGAGATTGAGATTAGCATAGACTGGCGTGATTTCGTATACATCAACAAAATCAGAATCTAGATACCAGTTGATAAAAGGATACTCGGAAAAGGGAATCATTGGTGTAAATGTAGTTCCGTAGTCTACTTTTATAGAACTATCAATTGCTCCATCTATATAGTAAATAACATCATAGGTTATAATTGAAAACTTTGCATAAAGTGTAAGATTTTCAGTAACTTGAGAGCCATTATATGCAGTAATGTAGTTGTTATCAACATACCAGCCCATAAAATTATACCCAGTTCTTAAAGTTTCTGGTAGTTCAAATGTTTGTCCGTAAGTTACGAAAATTGAATTAACTGAAGTACCTGCTGTTACAAAATCAACTTGATAAACAAAGGGTACAAATTTAGCATATAAAGTGAGGTCAACAGATGATGAATCCACTCCTACATTAAAAGGAATTGAAAACATAGAATCTCTGAACCATCCTTGAAAATCATAACCAGTTTTTATAGGGTTTTCCAATGAAAAGGCATAATCTTTAACAACTAAAAATGGCTCGATTGGATCTCCTCCATCGGTATCAAGTGTAACTGTAATATAGATAACATTCAGCGCTGCTGCTGCATTCACTGTACCATGACCATAATAGACATCATAGCCAACTGTCCCTTTGTCTGTTGCACTGCTTATGAGTTGTTGGATGATTTGATTAGAATCAAATTCTGTAAAATAAGAAAGCATTAAAGCGATAATTCCTGTTACCTGTGGAGCTGCTAATGATGTTCCAGATGCCGTTGCATAGCCATTATTCATTGCTGTACTTAAAATAAGTGCTCCTGGTGCTGAAAGGTCCACTTTATCATTATAGTTAGACAATTCCCAAATATTCCCATCCTCTTTAACAGCAGAAACAGAAATGACACCATCAAAGGATGCTGGGTAGAATTTTGTAGATGCTCCATCATTACCGCTTGCAGCTACTAAAATTACACCCTTGGTTCTTGCATAATGAATAGCTTGCTGCATCAATGAGTTAGCTGAACTACTTCCAAGACTCATATTGATGACATGTGCGCCTTGATCTGCAGCATAATAAATACCTTCGATGATTGATGCATCAGTAAATGATTTAGACTCATCATTATCTGTCGTTGGATCATCTAGATTATTTGCTTTTATAACCATTAATTTTGAATTTTGAACAATTCCTGCTATTCCTTTGGAGTTATCTTTTATTGCTCCGATTACACCGGCAATCAATGTTCCATGACCGTTATCATCAACAACGTACGAAATACCGACTTGTTTAGTTCTCGAATTGTACGATAAAACCGAGATTCTTCCGATGAACTCATCGTGGTTAATATCGATTCCGGTATCAATAATAGCAATTACAATATCAGCACTTCCTACTGTTTCAAGCCAAGCTGCATGAACATTCATCAAATCAAGTGCATATTGATCCTTCATATAAGGATCCACATTCGTTGGCTCTTGTTTCCATGGTGGTAGAGCAGTTTCATGGGTGTTATTTAGCTCAAAACCTTGCTTTTCAAGATAATCAAGCTGAGTATCATGTGCTTCATAGACTGCAAATCCATATTTAGAGAATGAGATAAGTTTAATTTGATACAAGCTTTCAAGCTCATAAGCCTTATCTTCATCACTGACACCATAAATCACTTCAACTCTGTTTGGTTCTACTTCTGAAGAAAAAACTTGAGTAATAGAAAAAAGACTTAGTCCCAATAGGATCATTGAAAATGATATGATTCGAAAGAATTTATTTTTCATTGGAACACCTCTTTTCTTTAGTACTTACCTAATATACAAATAGTATATTACTTTTATTGGTAAAAGTAGAGAAAAATACACGATTACACTTTTTTCAAATGGAGATGTTCTTAATTCTTTTTCTTATGCTATACTTTAGGAAAAGGATGATGACATGAAAATAGTTCATGGATACTTCTCACCAAACGGTGAGACCAAAAAAATAGCCAATATATTCTATGATGAGCTAGGTGGAAAGCTCATCGATTTGACTTATCCGCAGTCAAGAGTCGATCATAGAAGGGTGAATGCAGATTTATATATACTATCACTTCCTGTCTACTCGCAAAATATACCTAGGCCACTAAGAAAATTTCTGATTCATATTAAAGCTCCTTTTGTGTTTATTAATTTAACCTATGGGGGCTTTTCTTATGGAAATGTACTTTTTAAGATAAAGAAGCAACTAAGAGTTTCTAGAGTCGTTGGATATACTGTTTCTCCTGTAAAGCATGCATATATCGATCAAAATTTGACAATTGATAAAAGTGCTTTTGATTCATCTATAAAAAAATTACAATCAAATATATTGGAAGAGATTCATATTCCGTACCGATTTAACCATATTTTTGCATCATTATTTGAAAAATCTCGAACAAGGCATAAGTTCAAGTTAAATGTAAATTTAAACATGTGTACTCAATGTAATATATGCATTAAGGAATGTCCCACAGGATCTATTACTCAATCGATTAAAATATTAGACAGCTGCATCTCATGTGAGCATTGCGTTCATGTTTGCCCGGAAAATGCAATTACATCAAAAAAATCGTTTTTATTAAAACATTATTTGAAGAAAAATCAAAAGACTAGCGTCATTGTGCGCTAGTCTTCTTTTTTATTTTGTATTTAAGTTGTGGGATTTAGATTATTTCCCTTTTTTTTCTGGCTCTTTTGCTTCCTTTGGCTCTTTTGTTTCCTTCGTTTCTTTTATTTCAACTACTGGTTCTTCAACCTTAGTTGTTCCTAAATATTTAGGAAGATCCATACCAGCCATATCAAAAAGTTCTTTCATTGGTGGAATTGATCTAAATAGTGATGAAGCGAAACTTGATGTTGAGGATTGCCCATCCTTATTACCTGAATCCCAAACGGTAATCTTATCAAACTTCAAGTTCTTAATTGCTTCAACTTGAATTTGAACAAGTTTTTCTAATTTATCAGCAATCAACAATTTAACTGCTGCATCAGGATTATCTCCAGCTGACTTAACGATTTCCTTGAAACCTTCTGCTTGCTTCGATAAAATTTCAAACGAACCACGAGCTTGAGCTTCTAGCTTCGCGTAAATCGCGTCTGCTTCACCCTGTGCTTTTCTTCTGGTTTCTTCCGCAGTTGCTTCCGCTTCAATGACTTTCTTAAGTTTTTCAATTTCAGTTTTAATGATAACATCTGCTTCTAGAGTTGCTTTTTCTCTAGATGCACGTGCAAGCTCAGCAGTTTGTTCTGCTAAATAAGCATCTTCTAAAGCCTTTGCTTGTGCAATTTTTTCAGCAGTCATAGCTCTTCTTAAAGATTCTGCTTCAATTTCACGGCGTGTTGCGTTGGTTTGAGAAATATCCCCTAATGATTTATTTTCCCCTTCAATTGCCTTTGAATTAGCAACTGCGACTTGAATTCTTTCATCACGATGCGCATTGGCTTCACCAATCGCACCATCTCTATTTTTTTCAGCAACTGTCTTTTTTGCATCATTGATTGCCTTAGCAGCTGCTTCTTTACCTAACGCTTGAATATAACCAGATTCATCGTTGATGTCTGTGACGTTAACGTTAATTAGTCTTAACCCGATTTTCTTCAGTTCTGATTCTACATTTCCAGAAACTGCTTCAAGAAATTTGTCTCTATCTGTATTGATTTCTTCAATATCCATGGTTGCAACTACAAGACGTAGCTGACCAAATATGATATCTTTTGCAAGCTCTTGGATTTCATTCATCTTAAGCATCAATAGTCTTTCTGCAGCATTTTGCATCACACCAGCTTCAGTTGAAATACCTACGGTAAATCTTGAAGGAACGTCGATACGAATATTTTGTCTTGAAAGTGCGTTGGTTAAGTCCACCTGAATTGACATAGGAGTCAAATCTAGGAAGCGATAAGCTTGTAGGAATGGCCATATAAATTCTGCACCACCATGAATACATTTCGCTGACTTACTTGTACCATCAATGTTGTTGCCGACTTTACCATACTTGACTAAGATTTTATCAGAAGGACATTTTTTAATTCTTGTTACGATAAAAATAAGGATTGAAAATACAATAATAAGTATTGTAAAAATAAAACCTAATACATCACCAATTCCTATTGCGTAAATATTTTGCATAATTAATCTCCTTTGTTTGTTTTAATCATCAATGTTGTTGGATCTAGCAATCCAGTAACAACAATCGAAGTTTTAGGAAGGATATCTTCCCCTTCATCTGTAACAGCATCAATTTCTGTATAGCGTTCTTGAATAACTAGGGTAATCTTCCCCTTACCTGAATTATTCTTGGGAACTCTCATATATACCGTCCCTGTTTTTCCTACTGCATTTTTATAATCAATGTTACCTGAAGATTCCAATCTCATCATCGCTCTATATGCTAATGCTTGCAAATATGCAGCAACACAACCTAAAACGACTCCAATTAATGATGCAAATATTGGGTTCACCAAATTAACAAATAAATATGCAGTCCAACCTCCAATTGAAAGGAAAGCTAAAACTCCCTTCAAACTTACAATGCGAAGCCCCCCAATGCCTGATAATGGTTCATCGTTTAAGAAATCAAGATCGAGATCAGGAGTGTCAACTCCATCAAAATCAGCTCCGTCAATGCCAATAAGCATTAAGACTAAAAAAATGAGCATAACAGCTGATGAACTCACTGCGATTACAAACATTACTTGTTGAAAAACACTTAACGATTCCCACCACATATTAAATACCCCCTTTAACATAATTTATGTTCATTCTATCATATTTTTCTTGATTTTTAAATATACTTTCATATATATGACAGTAATTAATGCTATCGACTGATAGCATTATCTCACTATCGATACTGATTAAACCATTCTGAGATTTCTGTAAGTCTTTTGACTCTTGCTTGTGGCTTACCACTTCTAGAAAGTTCATGTGTTTCACCCTTGAACCAAACAAGCTTCGTTTCATTACCTTTTTCTTTTAAAATGGTAAACAACTGCATTGCCTGCTCGATTGGGCAACGATAATCCATATCCGAATGGATAAATAAAAGAGGTGTATTGATTTGCATTGCATATTTCATAGGGGATTGTTCCCATAGCTTTTCAGTATCGAGGTTTGGGTGTCCTCCTGTTTGATCCTTAGAGAAGTAAAATCCTATATCTGAAGTTCCGTGGAAGGATAGCCAATTTGAGATGCTTCGCTGAGTCGCTGCAGCTTTAAATCGATTGGTATGTCCAACTATCCAATTGGTCATAAATCCTCCATACGAGCCTCCTGTGACAAATAGTTTTTCAGTATCTATTTGTGGAACCTTTTTTATAATATGATCAGTAAAATTCATTAAATCATCGTAATCGATTGTTCCGTATTTGCCGCGAATATCAGCAAATACATCACCTTTTCCATCTGATCCTCTTGGATTTGCGAAGTATACGATATATCCTTGATTTGCCCAATATTGCATTTCGTGATAATAGACTTTACCATATACTGTCTTTGGACCACCATGAATGTCTAAAATAGCAGGGTATTTCTTGCTTAAATCAAAGTTTATAGGAAATAAGACCCATCCCTTAACTAGGTGATTCTCACCTCTATATATAATTTCCTTTGGAGAAGCTACATACTTGTTTTTCAAAGCAGTTTGATTGAATCGTGTGCGTTGCTCAAGCTTATTATTTTTTAAGTCTAAATGATAGATTTCCTGTAGTTTTTGTCTATAAAGTCCTATTGCATAGAACTGTCCAGATACTATAGTAACACCATCAATAGAACCATTAAATTGATATTCCAGACGAATATTACCAGTTAGATCAATGGAGTTTAGTTCGTTATGATCATCAACTGTTGCTACAAAATAGACTTTCTTCTCATAGTTAACATCTGAAGGACTTGCACCGAGTCTCGCATCTGAGCCCACAGAATTACCGATGCTGCCGCGATATAAATTCAAAAGTTCTAATTTTTTGTTTACTAATACATAAAAATCTTGATTTTGGTTAATTCCAAAATCATTCATATCAGTACCTGCTAAAATGATTTGATCATTTAAAAGATAAATTCTAGCAATTGAAAAATCATTTTCTTCATATAAAGTTTCACTAGTTCTACTTTCTAGATGGTAGACAAATAGATTTGTAGTTAATTTTCTTACTCCTGTCACATTTTGTCCTGTGAAGTATATATGCTTCTTGTCATCGGATACCTTAATGATTCCAACACTGAAATTCGAGTCTACAATTGGAGCAACAACATTTGATAAAGTATCATAGATAAATAATTGATTACGCATGTTTGCAGTAAATCCAAGTCCATTGAAATAGAATGGGATTTCATTGATATCCTCATATAACGCTCTTTTCTTTTCTTCATCTAAAAACTTCTTTCTATCATCTAAGTTATCACTATAAAGGTGATGCTGATTGGCATTCATCGATGCAGAAAGAAGAAGCTTAGATTCGCTAAGTACATTGATTATCGAAACAAGAAAATTGAATTCATATGCCTTTTCTAATTTTCTTTCAACTAAATGATAACGATAATAAATTGTTTTTTTAGACTCTTTAACATCCTTTTCTTCTTTTTTAGTCTTCGCATAAGGAAATAAAATCGATTGATCCGATTCCCATATAAAGCTTCCCTTGTTCTTTAGATTATGAAGCTTTTGATGTCTTTTTCCATCACTTAAGAAAAGCTCATAAACATATTCGTTTTTCTTTTCATCTGCTTTCGCTACTAGAAATGCCATTTGCGTCTGGCTTGGGTTCGATTGAAGGCCAGATATAAATTTAAACTCTAAAAAATCACTTAAATTAATGTTTTCCATTGAATAACCATCCTTTTGTATTTTTTACAAAAAAATGCCAAAAATGGCATTTTCATGTCTATTTAAATAACGAAATTTCCTTTTTCAAATACTTTAACTTCTTTACCATCATATGTTAGACCTGTAATTTCCATGTCTTCACTTCCAAACATAAAGTCAGCATGAACCATTGAATTATTGTAACCGATTTTTTCAAGTTCACTAATTGGAGTATTCACACCATTTTTTACATTCATTGGGTAGGCTCTACCAAGTGCCATATGGCAAGATGCATTTTCATCAAAAAGTGTATTTAAGAATAAGATGTTTGTGTTTGAAATTGGAGATACATGACTGATTAAAGCAATTTCTCCAATATATCTTGACCCCTCATCGGTGTCTAGTAAATTATCTAATGCGCTTTGTTCTTTTTTAGCTTCATGATTTACTACTTTTCCATCCTTAAATTCAAGCCAAAAACCATCAATAAGTTTCCCTTGATAGTTCAAAGGCTTTGTAGCAAATACCTTACCACGCGTTCCAAATTTATAAGGCATAGTAAATGTTTCTTCAGTTGGAATATTTGGATTGAAATATGCGCCATTGGTTGCATGCTCTCCGCCACCAGCCCATACATGATCCTTAACAAGTTCTACTATTAAGTCAGTTCCTAAACCATTCTTAAAATGAAGATGTTTAAAGTTGTAATTATTTAAAACTTTATTATGCTTCAATAAAACTTCGTTATGTTTTTCCCAATCTTGAATTGGATCGTTATTTAATGTGACTCTCGATGCATCAAAAATTGCATTCCATAAAGCTTCAACAGCATCTTCTTCATTTAGTTTAGGAAATACTTGTTTCGCCCAAATCGCATTTGGAGCTGCAACAATTGTCCATTGAGCTTTATTTCCCATGAGGTGCTCTCTAAAAAAACCGACCGCCTTATTTAAAGCTATTCCTGATTTTTGGGCTTTAATTGGATCTACATCACTATTTAAACCTGGAATTGGTGAAGTGATTGAAATAAAGCATGCACCATTATTGACATACTCATGATACTGGTCAATTAACCATGGTGAAATATTTTCTAAATCAGAAACTGTCATGTGCTTTAATGAACTCTTAGATATGTAATCATCACTCCATTGGACATGAACCTTTTTAGCTCCAGCAAGATATGCTTCTTCTGCAATCTCTCTAGCAAGATCCTTGGTTTCAGTTGTTGTGCGAATCACAACTTCTTGATTCTTTTGAACATTTGCACCAACCAATACTGCAAGCTTGGCTAGTTTGTTAACTAAAACTTTGTTTGGCATTTTTTTCTCCTTGTTTTATGTAAAATTTTTTAATAATCCGAATCATAGACGTGCTTTTGATGAAACTTTCTTGCTGCTTTTTTCTCATACATTTTATGATCT
>JAUSOA010000156.1 GCA_030656435.1 Acholeplasmataceae bacterium
TTCAAATGTGGTTTAAATTCTCACTTGAAATACCATTTGGGATATATATATTATTTATTTTGTCTTCCATCGTATTTTTTTATGGCGGATTTCCATTTTTAAAAGGGGCATTAAATGAAATCAAAGATAAAAATATTGGCATGATGACTCTGATAGCAATGGCTATATCAGTTGCTTATATTTTTAGTACCTTAACAGTATTTGGATTAGAGGGTAGTGATTTCTTTTGGGAATTAGCTACACTTATTCTTATTATGTTACTTGGACATATCATTGAAATGAAATCTATTATCAATGCTTCTAGTGCTCTAAACGCATTAATCAAGCTTATGCCACATGAAGCTCATTTAATTTTGGATAAAAGTGTTAAAGATATCCATCTATCAGAATTAAAAAGTAATGACTTAGTATTAATTAAACCAGGTGAGAAAATACCCGCAGATGGTATTATCAAAAAAGGTGAAGGTCATGTGAATGAGTCTATGCTGACAGGAGAATCAAAGCCAGTAAAGAAAAAAGAAGGTAGTGAGTTGATTGCTGGGTCAATAAATGGCGATAACTCATTTGAACTTCAAGTAAAACATATTGGAGACGACACATATCTATCAAAAATTATCAAGTTAGTCAATGAAGCACAAAATGCTAAATCTAAAACTCAAACCTTAGCAGAAAAAACCGCAAAAATGCTAACATATATTGCACTCCTCACAGGGTTTCTTACATTTACAATATGGTCATTGATAACAAAAGATTATACATTTGCACTCGCTAGAATGGCAACAGTCATGGTCATAGCATGTCCACACGCTTTAGGTTTGGCAACACCACTAGTTGTTGCCAATTCCACAGCACTATCCGCACAAAATGGGTTACTAATAAAAAAAAGAACACCATTTGAACAATCAAGAAAAATTACTACAGTTGTATTTGATAAAACAGGTACATTGACATACGGTAACTTTGGAGTTAATTTTGTTCAAATCATTAATGATAAATACTCAAAAGAAGAAGCTACTGCTTATGCTGCTTCAATCGAACAAAACTCAGAACATCCAATTGCTAAAGGTATACTTGAAGAAGCTGAAAAGATAAATAGTAAATTACACAAAATTGACCAATTTGAAGCAATTAAGGGCAAAGGTGTAAAGGGTATTATTCATGGCAAAGAAGTTATGGTTGTCAGTGCCAATCATTTAGAATCTTTAAATATAGAACTACCCAAAAATCTACCAAATCACGACATTTCAACTAACGTATTTTTATTAATTGATGAAGAACTTATTGCTGTATTTGGTTTAAGTGATCAAATCCGTGAAACATCATTTGAAGCAATCAAATCTTTGAAAGAAATGGGAATTAAAACATGGATGCTTACTGGAGATAATGAGAAAACTGCAAATGAAGTGTCTAAGATATTGCAACTAGATGGATATTTTTCAGAAGTTCTCCCTCATGAAAAACAAGAAAAAATCAAGGAACTCCAGGATCAAGGTCATTTTGTAGCTATGGCAGGTGATGGAGTCAATGATGCTCCTGCTCTTGCACAAGCAGATGTTGGTATTGCAATTGGTTCAGGAACAGATGTGGCTGCAGAAACTGCCGACATCATTTTGGTTAACAGTAATCCTAATGATGTTGTCAAGTTGATTCATCTTGGTAAAGCTACATACCGAAAAATGATTGAAAATCTAATTTGGGCAACAGGATACAATGTGATTGCAATACCACTTGCAGCTGGTATCTTAGTCTCGATTGGTATTATTTTATCACCAGCTATTGGTGCAGTATTCATGTCAATGTCAACAGTCATTGTTGCGATTAATGCAAAACTATTGAAAATAAAAAAATAAAGGAGCACTAAAGATGAATAAATATCAAATGATTGTAAAAATACCAAATATTCACTGTGTTGGATGTTTAACAAGAATAAAGGTTTCACTGATTGGACAAGGTGCAACTGCAGTAGATATTGATTTAGAGACTCATATCGGAAAAATAACCTTTGATGGAGATGAAATAGACTCAAAAGAATATGTCAAAGTCCTAGAAAAAACTGGTTATAATGCAGAATTGTTAACAGTCATTTCATTAGATTGAAAAAATGACTACGTATTTTATAAATTCTTTTTTACTACTATTCATGTTTAATTCACAATTGAACATTATAATACAATTGGGTGATAGAAAATGAAAAAGAAAAATATGACTTTAGGAATTATTATTGTAGCTAGCATAATGATTTTAATGATGTTAGTCGGAGTTATCGGATATTATTATTTTGACTGGAGTTGGTATCCAACATATGGACATATGGGATTCATGATGCCTTTTGGATTTATACTCATGGTATTGTTTTGGGTCGGAGTTGCAAGTCTCTTCATTCATTTTTTTGAGTTTAGAGATAATTCAAAGAAAAACAATGCAAAAATCATACTTGATGAACGATTGAGTAAAGGTGAAATAAGCATTGAAGAATACGAGCGTATTCTAAAAATAATAAAGGAGTAATATGATGAGAAAATTATTAGCTGTATTATTAATTGCAATAGTTGTTACTGGTTTAGGATCTTTTGCAGTCTATGCTCAACCTCCAAGAAATACCAATTATCAAGGCTATATGATGGGTGGAAATACGAGTTGTCATCGATATCAAAATGATTATACTTACGAATGGTACTACCTACATTTATCAAGTGATAATCAAGTTCTTTTGGATTTGATGTACCTTGAAGAACTTGCGCAATACGACCTAGATACACTTTCTACATTAGAGAAAAAAGAATTAGTCAAAGAAATTAAAGAAAGATTGATTGAATACATCATTGATGAAGATTTAATCGAATATGGGAGAACATGAAATCAAAAGGCATAGTAATGATGATTGCGATTGCGACAATCTCACTCATCGCAATTCTAATCATCAATTATAACAATCAATCTTTTCTTGAAAAAGAAGGTTTAGAGGGTCTTACTACGGTTCAAATGGTTGAAAAGCTTGAAGCAAAAACAATCGATCCTAATAAGTTTAACGCGAGTATAACTGCTACAACTTTATCGATTATAACTCAAGTAAAAACCTATACATATGATGTTCCAAGCGATTTATTTTATCTTTCAATAGCACCTTACTTAAACCAAACGCATCCATGTGGAACACATAGCCTTGTAACATGTAGAGGTGAATTGAAAAATAAGTCGTTTGATGTTTTAATCAAAGACGACCAAGGAACTGTAATATTTGATCAAACAGTAAGTAGTGGTAGTAATGGATTTGCAGGGATATGGCTACCAAGAAATATGGAAGGAACCATTTATGTTGAGTATGGAGATTATAGTGCTACAACTGATATTCAGACATATAACGATTCAAACACTTGCTTAACAACAATGAAATTAACCCCTTAACAAAAGTTGCTACAAATCATAAGAGCATTATCGATAAGATGGTGCTTTTAATATAATCAAGTATAATAGAACTGAAAGAAGTGATCAATTTGAAAATTCTTGTAATCGAAGACCACAAAAAAATAAATGATTTAATTGCCCTATATTCAAGACAGGACCATCATGAAGTATTTCAAGCATTTTCTGCTGAAGAGGCGATATCAATTGCTAGTAATCAAGCCTTTGATGTTTTGATTACTGATTTAATGTTACCTGGTTTACAGGGGGAAGAGTTAATTAAACAAATGCGATTAATTAGCGATGTCTATATCATTGTTTTATCTGCTAAGTCGGAAATCAAGCATAAAATAGATGTTATATCTTTAGGTGCTGATGATTATCTAACGAAGCCTTTTTCTGTAGAGGAATTGATGGCTAAATTGAAAAACCTTGAAAAACGTTTAAAAATACATACACCAGTCATTTATTCATTCAATCAAGGAGAATTAAAAATTAATAGAGAAGGACGCCAAATCTTTTATAATGATGTTGAAATAGAGTTTACAAGGAATGAATATGAGTTACTACTATATTTATCCATCCACAAAAATCGTGTCTTTTCTAGAGATGAAATTTTCAATTTACTCTTTAAGGATAGTGATGCTTTCGATAGAGTGATTGATGCATATGTGAAAAATATTAGAAAAAAACTATATGATCATCCACAACACCCTAAATATATCAAAACATTTTACGGGACAGGGTATCAATTTATAGGAGTAAGCGATGACCAACTTTAATCAATTATTCAAGCAAAAAATGACTAGGTTTATTACTATTTTCTTTGCATCCCTTTTATTAATAGCGAATTTAGGTCTTTTTGTTTCGTCATCCATCCAATACAATCGTGAAATTGATAGACAAACAACATCCTTTATAGAAATGATGGAACATCTCATAACCATAGAAGACATTGAAACCTCTATTATTTATCTAGAGCATTATGATCATACACATGGTGTCAACTTGATCTATTATGATTCCTTTGGCAATATCCTATATCAAAGTGATATCATATCAAAAAATCCAAAGATAATTGATATTCTTGATTCAAATGATGTATTGCTAGGATCTATTAGTATCGATTATCAGAGTTCAGTTTTAGGCTATGAATTTGCAATTGGCTTAATTGCATTCAACCTGTTTTCAGTAGTATTATTTATTTGTGGTTTAATCATCATGAATAAATATTTAAATCAACAATATTTAAGCGTAAAAGAGGATATGAACCAAATAGGACAGGAAAATATAGATTTTCGGTTCAAGGATATTGAATCGATTAATATTCAATACATGAAGGCTTTATCAACCGAAAAAGAGGTAAAGGATTTGCAAGCACACTATGTTAAAGTTCTTGCTCACGATGTAAAAACACCACTGACTGTGATGAAGGCTTATCTTGAAGGAGTTGCATCGAAAAGGATTTCATTTAACGAAGAAATGAATAAGGATTTATTGAATGAAATAGTAAATATCGAAAAGATTATTCCGCAATTAATGATTTCTAACATAGAAGACATCGTAAAAAAACAAAACATTGCAATTCAAATTAGAAGCCATATTTTAAAACTTACAGATACCTTTAAGAGTAAAGAAATCACTATTGATTCAAATATCGAGGATTTAGAAATTGAGGCTTCTATTGCAGATATCATAAGAATTGTTGATCACCTGATGATCAATGCTTTTTACTATAGTGAAAAAAGAACGGTAATCAAAATTGAGCTATCAAGTAAAGAAAAAATGTTATCAGTATCTGATCAAGGAATCGGTATGTCACTTGATACATTAAATAGGATTACTAAGGAAAATTACCGGTCAGAAGAAGCCAAAGCTTTACACAAGACCGGAAGTGGAATTGGGTTGCAAATAGTTAAAAGTATTGTTGAAAAAATGAATGCCTCGATTACAATTGATAGCGAACAGGGAGTTGGAACGAGAGTAAAAATATATTTTAAATAAAAAAGGCAAAACGAATTTTGCCTTTGTTTTACTCTTGGTAAACTTTGATTGAATCAATTTGGAAATGATAGGGAAGATCTGCATCCTCAATTTCTCCACCGTACCATCCACCAACTGCTAGATTGATTATCATAAAATAGGG
>JAUSOA010000160.1 GCA_030656435.1 Acholeplasmataceae bacterium
ACTTAGAAATACTTAAAATCCGCCATTTTCCACCAGGATGGATTTCAACTCCCCATACAAAAATACCACCTAGAGCTATCCTCTAAGTGGTTTTCTTTTTATACAGTGTTAATATTTGACCTTTACCATGTATCCAAGAAGAGTATCTTACTTAGCAGCTAAGAAAATGTTTTATGAAACTCCAACAGGTTTCTTTTTACGTCTTGCTAGAGCGATTCCAAAGTCCTTGATGCAAGCTGATCCAGTCGCTACACTCCATGCATTTCGTATCTTAAAGAAAAAGGGAATTGTCTCTGTTTTCCCCGAGGGTCAAATATCACCCTCAGGTAGATCCTTAACTCCAGCTTATTCAATTGCTAAGTTCCTTAAGAAGGCGAATGTGGATGTTTATATAGTGAAGCACATGGGTGCTGGACTATCTAATCCTCCATGGTCTAAAAAGACATTTAAAGGGAAAGTAGAAACCATTAAAGAGCTTATTATTACAAAGGAAGAACTCACATCTTTAAGTGGTGATGAGATTTATAAAATTGTTTGTGACAAGCTTTATCACTCAGAGTCAGAATATAATCTGATCAAGCAATATAAATATGAATTAAATGATATTTCTAACCTAGAAAATGTCATCTATCAATGTCCATCATGCTTGCATGAAGGACTCGAATCAAAAAAACATCAACTCATCTGTCCATCATGTAATCACACCATAACCTATGATACATACGGATTACTGAGTGGCCAGGGATTAGACACACTCTTTATCAAGCAAGAATCACGAGTAAGAAAAGAAATAGATCTTAACACAGATTATCAAATTGAAGGTCATGCAAGATTGATGTCATTTAGAAATAAAAAACTTGTTGAAGTTGGAAGCGGAGTAATATCTTTAAAGCGATTTGAATATTCATATAAAGGAACCATCGATAATGAATATAAAGAACTCACATTTAAGGTAAGTAGTACACCAACACTACCTTCTGATATTGGAAGAAATATCCAAATCTATGAAAAAGATATCATCTATCAATTTGAGATGGATATTAAGTGGTTACCAACAAAAATGGTGCATGCAGGTGAGTATCTCTATCTAATTCAAAATAAGAATTGATGCATAAAATTTCTTACTTAATATACCAACCCTTACTTTTTCAAAGGTGAGGGATTTTTTATGAATAAGACCATGTATAAAATTGCCGATATATGACAAAATACGGTTTAATAATAGAATTATGCTAAAATCAATTTGAGGTATTCACACATGAGCCATATGTACAATGAAATCAAAGAACAAGTAACAGTCATCAAACATATTTCAAATATAATTCAACCAGAACTTGAAATGTTACAAAAACATATAAATAAAAAAAGACCAAAACATATCGTAATGGTTGCTCGTGGAAGCTCGGATAATGCATGTCAGTACTTTAAATATCTATGCGAGATACATGCAGGAATTACGGTGAGTTTTGCTGCACCATCAACTGTTTCTTTATATAATGCATGGATTGATTATAGTGATTCCATGATTATTGCTGTTAGTCAATCCGGGCAAGCTCAAGATGTCATAGAAATCATGAAATTAGCAAAAGATCAACATGCATTTGTCCTAGCATTAACCAATGATATCAACTCACCTATTGCAAAACTTGCTGACTTGCATATAGATATTCATGCAGGAAAAGAATATAGCGTTGCAGCAACAAAATCATTTACAGCACAACTCTATTGTCTACTCGAGATTGCAAATATATTATCAAATCACAAATTAAACAAATACACTCAATCAATAGCAGCTCACGTTGAAAACGTGCTCAAACAAGAATCAAAGATATTTGAAGTTGCTAACCAATATATTCATGTCAAAGAATCCTATATTCTAGCAAGAGGATATTTATATAGTATAGCACTAGAAAGTTCACTAAAAATACAAGAGACTTCCTATATCAATTCAAAAGGATATGCACTTTCAGATTTTCATCATGGACCATTTGCAGCAATCGATCAAGTCTCACATATCATTATTTTTCTTAAGTCAGGTATTACTTATCAAAATGGATTGGAAATGATTGAAAAAGTAAGAAAAACAAATTGTCATTTGATCGTATTCTCAGATCAAGAACTTATAGATTTCCCACAAGAGAATTTAATCATCTTACCTAAGGTAGATGATACTATTTCACCATTTCTTTATATCACCGCGATGCAGTTATTTGCATGGAAGGTTTCAACCTTAAGAGGATTAAACCCCGATGAACCTCGTGGGCTTAAGAAAGTCACTATTACAAAATAAAAACCATCACTTTGATGGTTTCAGTTTATTTTTGTTTTTTGTACATGTAAAAGACTCTAATGACAAGAAGGATTGCTACAATAATTAATGCGATTTCTTGCCAGAGACTAGAAGCACCTGTTGTTTCTAATTTCTCAACAATTCGGATGATATTGATTATAATGATTGCAATGCCAACAACGAATGCAGAAATAACAATACCAATGCTTAAATTCTGTTTTTGTTTGATTTTGCTCAAGATAGAACCTCCTCTATATTAGTATCAGTTTAATTCTTTATCCAGATTTTGTCAATTTTTATTGAATCAATGACAAAAATTGTTAATATATGTAGTTATATTTTTATATTAAAAGGAGCAAACTATGAAAACCATTATTGGATTAGGTGCATCAGATCGAGTTGCAATTGAAAAGATTCATTACTTACAAGAACTTGATTTATCAGTTGAAAAAAAGAAGAATTGTAAACCTGATATTGAATTAAAGAAGTTTTTTGACAATAGAGATATTGTTCTTTCTCGTTTGCAAGTATCCTATGATAAAACGAAAGTTCATGATGAAAAAACTGCTCAAGTTTTTGAAATACATCAAATGATGCTTGAAGATTTAGATTATACTGAAAGCGTTGAATCCTTGATAACTAAAGGATATAACGCTGAATACGCAGTACAACAAACAGGACTAAAATTTAAACAACTTTTTGAGTCTTCAGATAATGAAATCCTACAATCTAGAGCAATGGATGTATCTGATATTACCAATCAAATGATTAAAGCCTTTAAGGGGATTAATGAACATGAAAAAGCACCAGAAGGAAAGTTTATTTTGATAAGTAGAGATTTATATCCTTCAGACATCGTTAAATTTGATCACAATCAAATTGCTGGCTTTGTTACACAATATGGATCAAAAAACTCACATGCAGCGATACTCGCTAGAACATTGAATATACCAATCGTTGTCAATTTAGGAAATCGTTTTGATGAAATACCCTATTTTGGTACGATGGCAATCAATGGAGCAACCGGTGAAATCATTATCAATCCTAATAAATATATTTTAGGAATTTATAAGAAAAAAATCAAGGAAGCTGAAGAATATGCACAGTTACTTGAAAAGTATCGCAATAAAAAAGCGATATCAAGTGATGGACATCACGTGACGATTGGAGCGAATATAGGAAACTTAACCGATATTGACTTAGTGATCAATTATGATGCAGATGCTGTAGGATTGTTTAGAAGCGAGTTTATATACCTTGAAAGAAATGATTATCCTTCAGAAGAAGATCAATTTAACATTTATAAAGAGGTAGTAGAAAGATTAAAACCTAGACAAATCATCATTAGAACCTTAGATATTGGAGCGGACAAGACAGCAGGATATTTTCACTTAAATAAAGAAGAGAATCCTGCTTTAGGATATAGAGCAATTCGGATATGTCTAAAGCAACCAGAAATATTTAAAACGCAACTTAGAGCGTTATATAGAGCTTCTGCATTTGGCAATCTTGCAATCATGATACCAATGATTACTCACGTTGAACAAGTTCTCGAGGTTAAAGAAATAATTAAGGAAGTTCAAAATGAACTATTGATTAATCATATCCCATTTGATGCAGATTTAAAAGTTGGAATTATGATTGAAACACCTGCCGCTGTAATGATATCTGACCTTTTAGCAAAAGAAGTTGATTTTTTCAGCATTGGTACCAATGACTTAACACAATATACCTTAGCAGTCGATCGTATGAATACTGAAATTGAGCATCTCTTTGATTCGACACACGAATCCATTAAGCGTATGATTGCATTGACTGCAAAGAATGCACATGATGCAGGAATATGGGTAGGTATTTGTGGAGAGTCAGCAAGTGATTTGAATATGATTGATTTTTATTTAACTCATAAAATAGATGAACTTTCTGTTTCACCAAGCAAAGTACTACAGGTTAAAAAAGCGATTATTGAAAATCATTTAAAAAACCATCAAGATTTATAATCTAAAGATTTCTCATATTAAACATTTTGAAATAGCAAAAAAGAAAAAGTATTTAGCAGTCGCTAAGTACTTTTTTTCAGACTGTTGATAAAAGCTAGTTTTGAAACTTCAGTACATAACTGAAATTCAGAATCGGCTTTTTATTTTTGATTTTTCGAGTTATTTTTCTAT
>JAUSOA010000161.1 GCA_030656435.1 Acholeplasmataceae bacterium
TATTTCATTCAAGTGGGATATATGTCATTGAAACAATGAACCTAAGTCTTAGGTTAATCACTAGAACACTCCCAAAAGAATTGGAATCCATCAAATTTGAAAAAGAAAAAGATTTCAGTTTGTTTAAAATCGACAAATTAGAAAAAACAAGACAATATGAAAGGTGGATTCGATCCAACTCTATCGATAGTCCAATTAAACTCAATCAGAATAAAATAGAAAAACTAAAAAATATTTATGAAGTTGAATATGAAAGTGTTTTAATATTTTCTAAAGAAATGGTAATGGGGCAAGAAAATATTCCAAAAACAATCATAAATGTGTTTACAGAACAGGAATTTATTGATAGTCTTCAATCGAAAAAGACAATATATAATGATTTTCAACTTTCAAAAATATATAATGAAATTAAAAAAAATCTCGTCTAGGAAAAAATTCAATTCGAAGTACAATTGAATTTTTCCGACTTCACAATAAAAAATTATACAAGAATATTTATAAAATCTCTAATATTAGGAAGAGAAGTCAAAAAAGTTAATAAAATCATCAAGATTTAATAAAAAAGATATTAAGAATACCTTAAGTGGTTATATAATGACTGGCAGATAATGTATAATAACCTTAGAAAATAGATACTCATATTTTTTTTTGGAAGTATAAATGAAATAAAATCTTCTTCTGAGGTATATCATGATATTAAGACAAGGTTTTGATCAAAAAAGTGACGAATCATTTTTGCAATCTAAACAGTTTACTGACCCTCTGTATATTAGAGGAGTTTTTATTTTATTCATTTCACTTTATGGCTTATTCGGATTTTTAGATTGGGTTTACTTCCCAGAATTCTTAAATTCTCTAATCATCATTCGGTTTGCTGTAATCATTCCACTACTCAGTTTAACTGTTGTTTTAACCTATACAAAACATTTTTACAAATTCCATCAACCCGTTATCGCATTTAGTTTCTTCATGGGTGGCATAGGAGTTGCTTTTATGCTTGTACTAAAGCCAGAAAATCTCGTGTATTATGGAGGATTATTCATGGTATTCTTTTCTGGATATTTACTCATTAAATTGAGATATGCTTATGCATCAATTGCCGGTTGGTCGATAATGTTAGCCTATATTCTTTTGCAAGTGATTGTAAAAGGTAATATTACAGAATTATTTCTATATGGTTTGTTATTTTTTACAGGTGCTAATGTTATTGGAATGACTGGTGCTTTCAATATAGAAAAAATGAATCGTAAGCAATTTCTTCATTCGATAAAAATCACACAGGCTAATGAATCTTTAAGACAACAATATAACGAGAAAAACACACAATTAGAGCGATTGGAAAAATCAATTAAAGAAAATGAGATGCTCAAGCAAATAAACCTAGAAAAGGATAAACTGACACAATCCCTTAAGGATAGTGAAGAGCAGTATAAGTTATTGACTACACAAATGCATATGGGATTAGCTCTTCATGAGATGATATTTAATGAAAATGGAAATCCTTTGGATTATAGATTCATAAGCATAAATGATAGTTTCGAAAGACTTACAGGATTAAATAGAGAAGACTTAATTGGAAAAACGGTATTGGATGTATTACCAGAAACCGAAGGGTACTGGATTGAGACATTTGGAAAAGTTGCAAAAACTGGAGAACCAATTCAGTTTGAGAATTATTCAAGCACGCAAAAAAAATACTTTAGTTTATCTGCATATTCTCCAAAGATTGGGCAATTCGCAGTCATTGTTGATGATATAACGAAACGTAAGCAATTAGAGGCAGATCAAAAACAAAGAGAAAAGGATTTACTCACCTCTCAAAAGATTGCACATCTGGGGACTTGGAGACTTAATGTCGAGACAAATGAAGTCATATGGTCTGAAGAATTATATAACATGTATGGCTTTGATCCAAAAGTTCCACCACCTCCTTATACAGAGCATATGAATCTATTCACTAGACTCAGTTGGGAAAAACTGTCAAAAGCATTAGCTTTAACTAGTCAAGAAGGAATACCCTACGAATTGGAATTGGAAACAGTGAATCAAGATGGCTCAAATGGATGGATGTGGGTAAGGGGAGAGGCAGATAGAGATTCAAATGGAAAGATTATCTCTATTTCTGGTGCTGCTCAAAATATCACAGAAC
>JAUSOA010000162.1 GCA_030656435.1 Acholeplasmataceae bacterium
ACAGTCATTTATATGAACTTACGATGTTAAAGGATTTTAAGATTGATGGTAAAGTTATAAATACTGAATACTCAAGATATGAAACTCCTTATGTAACAGCAAAAAGAAAGCCAGAAGAACTATTCATTCAGTATCAACAAAAGATGTTATACTTGAATTTCAATCAAATGATCAGGGAGGAAAAGTAATGTTAGATAAAAGCTATTTCACAAAGGTCCTTGACCTTGCAGATTATATAACTAAAACCTGGGATCCGAAAATGAAGTGGATGTGGGGAGAAGCTCTTTTTGGATATTCGTTATCCCTTTTAGATGAACATTTAAGAAGTGATAGGTATACCAAGTTTTTAACTGATTATTGTGACTACTATGTAAAAAACCCTCCAAGAGTCGATCAAAGTGACACCTCAGCTCCTGCACTAATCACCTATCAAATGTATAAGAAAACAGGAAATGAAGATTATAAAAAATTAACTGATCGTGTCTTATATTATATTAAGAATGAACCAAGATTGATTGAGGATTCCGTCAATCATCTTGGAAATAGCTTGGAAGGTAAATTTTATCCCAAGTCAATTTGGGTGGATAGTTTAATGATGTTTTCTGTATTTCCATCCCATTATGCAAAGGACAATCAAGACAGTGAAATGATGGATATTGCAAGTCGTCAGCCTAGAGTGATGTCTAAATATATGCAAGACCCAAATATAAAACTTTGGTATCATTGCTATTGGACAAAGGCGAAAACTCATTATCCAAGAAGAAAAATATTTTGGGGTAGAGGTAATGGTTGGGTGATTGCGTCCCTACCAATGATTTTAGAAAATATTGGTGATCACGTAGAAAAAGAAAACATCATCAAGATCTTTAAAGAAACTGCTGAAGCGTTACTTCCTTACCAAAGAAGTGATGGTGCATTTGAAACAGTATTCAATAAGGTTGGAAAGACGTATCGAGAATTATCCTTTACAGCTTTAGTTGCTAGAGGATTCCTTCAAGGACATCGTATGGGGCTACTTGACGATCAATATTTAGAATCAGGCTTAAAGGCATACAAGGCAGTAGTTGATGCATTAATTTATGAGAATGATGGAATCTTTATGCCAGAGATCAGTGGACCAACCATCCCACTTCCATTATTTCCATACCTAGGATATAAGTTTATCCCAAGAGCTAAAAACTGGTCCTTTGGACTTGCTGCATTGATATTTGCAGCAATTGAATTTGATAAGATAGAAAAAAATAAAGCGAAACTCAAATGAGTCTCGCTTGTCTTTTATAATCTCTTCAATTTAAAAATCTTTCTCTTCATTCTCTTGATTTGTAATCCAAACTTTTCCCCTAATTTTTTTCTTAAGCTTCTAAAGAAATCAAAGAGCATAATCCATACCACATAAAAGATTAATAAGAAGTGAACAATCCGAACTGTCATCCCAAGAATATTATCAAAAATAGGACTTCCAAGTAAATAAAGGGCAATTATTCCAATGATTGCAAAGGTTCCGATATTTTTCATAGGAATAGAAACCCCAATATTCCAAAGATAATGAGATAATATAGATTCAATCTCATTGTCTTTTTAATAGTGAAAACAACTTCTTTGGGTATTTTGATTTTCGTATACTTCTTAACAATTAAAAGAATAAACCATAAAATATTGAGTAGTGCCCAGAAAATAGAAAGTCCTATACATAAATATGCAATAATCATGCGGCACCTCCAAAGATTAGTCTATATAAATTGACGATAGAATCATAAGCGTTTTTAAAGAAGGAAATAATATCATCCAATCGGATAAAGTTTTTTATGATTTCTAATTTTTCAGTAAAATTGATTTGAGTTAGCAATGCTTCAAGTTGATTTATACTGACAGTGTTTAAAACATAAATCATCAAAATGATTAAGCTAGACAAAATCAAATGATTGAGTATTTTGTTTGTGAAAAGAAGAACGTGTACAGCACCCTTTTTATTTTCAAGAATATACTGTCTCATTTTTGTGTGATCCTTTGTATCGTTTGTTCCACAAACTGGACACTTGGTCATGCTTTGATGATAATAATGATATTCTGAATCCAGACATTTTTTACTTTCAAATGATAATCTAGAAAGTACGGATTGCCACTCACTCGGTGAGGTTCTATTGATTTTTTCTGGTTTAGCCACAATCAAAGCTTTTTTCATAGATCTTTGATAGTAGTTTGGAAAAAGTTCTAAAAGCTTAGCTTTTTCATCGATTTCTACCCCAGGGACGCTTTCTTTATGAAGGAAGTAGTTATGCTCAACAAAATAGGGAATTGGTCTTTCAGCTAGCTTCTGAGTTCCTTTAAAGGGGTGTGTATCATGGAGTATCATATGAATAATGACTGCAAGATAATATCTAATCGTTTGCTTAGCTTTATGCTCGAAAGTATATTCCATTGGAATTTCTACAACAACTTCCTTTGGAACAACCTCTTTAACAATTGCCTGGTGAGATTTTTCGAACTCAAAGCCTTCAACTGTCGTTGATGATTTTAGGTCGATGACTTTTTCCTCTTTTTCAACCTTCTTTTCGACCTTTTTTTCTAAAGGAGAACGAATAAGCTCTAAATCCTTCTTTCTGAGTTCCTCTAAACGTTTTTTCTCAATCTCACGTTCTTTTTCTTTAGCTTCCTCAAGTTTTTTCAAATACTTTTTATAAGTTTGATCGTAGAAGTATTCTTGAGGTAGATAGTCCTCTCTTTGAAAAACCATTGCT
The DNA here is from genome assembly GCA_030656435.1 of Acholeplasmataceae bacterium. GTDB lineage: Bacteria > Bacillota_I > Bacilli_A > Acholeplasmatales > Acholeplasmataceae > Peloplasma. Next base: position 2,739 of record JAUSOA010000162.1, read on the forward strand.
TTGGTAGTATCATCTTCTGAGCCAAGGAAAACAAAGTCAGGTATAAAGGGATTTAAATCCTTATCAATAAATATTTGATTGAATTCGATGGGGATATTATATTTTTCTAAAGAAGAAAACATCGATGCTATATTTCTTGCGACTATGATTTTAACTTTATCGGTAATTTTTAGCTTTCCTAAACGGTTATTTTTTAAAAATGTTTGGAGTCTAAAGAGATTTGGAATCCGCTTACTAACATAACCAATTACCTTATCATGCTGCATAATCAGTTCTTGTGGAACTGCGAAATATTGAGGCATCTTTTGATAAACTTTTTCGTTCTTAAGAGCTTCAATACGTGTTCCTAACTGATATTTATCAAGCATTTTCGGATTAAAAAAGACTGCCAAGCGTTTACTATTTTTTAAGGTATAACTCTTACCTGCTAATGTTTCATCATAAACATGGTTTTCATCAACAATGATTTCCTTATCATCTGTATCATATTTGACATACTTTCTAGATATCGTTTTGAAATAATCTAAAAGATAGTCATAGTCCTTGGTTTGTTCTCTTGCACAAATCGGACACTTTTGGAAATGATTTGGATAATAATGTGCTTTGTTTTTCTTGCACTTTTTAATGTTATCCTTAACCACTCTGAGTCCTGTTGCCCATTCATCTGCTGTAGGTCTATTGATGACATTATTATGTTTATCGAATGCTCTAGCAAATAGATCTTGTATTTGTTTTGGGAAGAAGCCGAATGGCATTGAGTTTTTGGGTGGAATGATGTTTGAATTCATTGTAGTATACGGAAAAATTTCATGTTCCATATTATAGTTAATCGCATTCCCGTCAAAGCCCATAATACCTTTGATTCTTGCTGAAAATGGGTGAACACCCATCATCAATATTTGGAATATTAAAATTGCTAGCCCATAGTTATCATGATTCGGTATTCTTTTTAGCTCAACCGAAGATTTCTTTTTCGCTTCAAATACTTCAGGTGGAGTGTAATCGGGTGTGAATACCTTGCAGTGATAGAGCTTAGTTTCAGAAGTAACCTGAAAGGAATCGGTATCAACAACACCAATTTCAAAACCAGGGTAAACAAAGAAGTCACTCGTATTGATATCGCCTATAACTGTATCATTTTTGTGAATAAAGCTCATGACCTTAGCGAGGTTAATAGAAATAACTAAACGGTCATACCATGTAATATCAGGAAACTTCGTTTTTTGTAATCCAGGCGTGATGACATGAGATAATTGATTCTTTGCTTGAACTCTCCGCATCAAATAGCCAATAAACTTTTTATTTTCATCATAAATCACATAGCTTGGCCAAGCAATAATTGTTAAACCGTTATAATCTAGAAGACCAGGTTTCTTTTGAACCATGGCTTTAATCTTATGCTCGATTTCGGGCATTCTTATTAAAGCACGTTCAGTATAGACCTTAACTAAAATATTAGGATTTTTAGCAAGCTTAAAAACACTACCTTCGCCACCGCTTCCAATAGGTTTTGTATCATCAACTAATATTTTAGAACCATCCTCTAAATAATATTTTTTCATTCATCGCTCACTTCAATAAATAATATAGTTTTATCATCATCTGTCTTTTTATTAATTCTTTCTGATGCTAAAAAGCGTTCTAATGACTTTTGGACTTCCTCTTGATTATAATTCTCATGAGAAAAGACCTTAAAAAATGGATCGTAGAATAAATGACTCACAGATTTATCCTTTGCAGAGATGCTAATTGATTCTATTCCATCGCTCATTAATGCGACCATTGGATAAAATTTATCGCACATTTCGAAAATTCCATTTTCGATCGATTCTAAATTACAAATGGAAAATGTTGCATTTGCATATTCTCCTCTTTGCTGTTTAGCAATCACTTCATATTCATCACCAATTTTGCCGATGGCTGCACAATCTCCAACCTGACCATAATATTGTGAGCCATTGAAGGTAATGAAAACCAAAAGTGTAGCATTTAAATCTTTGATATGCACTTGATTTATATTTGCAACCTCAAGTAATCGATCATTGGTTTCAATAAAGCCTTCCTTAATCAATGTGATGATATCTTCATCATCCATCTTGACATCTAAATATTTAGCTAAAAAATCAACAATAAAAGTAGAAGCTGCTAAGCTTCCTATCTCTGCATGAGATGCACTACCCATACCATCACTAACACATGCGATATATCCTAGTCCATTGGCTAATATTTTATAGGCGTGATTGTCATGACATGGTGTTTCTGTAGATAGATGTGAGGTGCCAACAACAGATGCACCATATAGTCTAACCAAGGCTAGACCTCAAATTCAAAGACGTCATCACTTGGCTTTTCAAGCTTTAATGTATCACCAACACGGCTAGATGACACAGAAGATAGTGATGAGGATACCCATTGGAAGAGTTCCTTAAAGTTTAGACCATTGAGCTTGAATACGCGGTCAGCAGATCCTGATATTTGGCGAAGTCTTTCGATATTTGCATTTTCAACACCAATACCAAAGAAAATAACCTTTTTACCAGAAATTGCACTTTGTAGCATACCGCTTGCTTCACTGACATTGTCTGTTGGTTCACCATCAGTTATTACAAATAGCCATGGTCTATAATAAGAAATACCAGCATTTCGATATTCTTGTTTTCTGCTTTCGATATTTCTAAGTGCTGTAACAATAGCTTCACCCATTGGAGTCATCCCATTGACCTTTAATTCAGGAGCTTGAGATTCTGAAACGGTTGCAAAGTTTTGAACAACCGATACATTTTGACCAAATGTAACAACGGATAAATCCACTCTAACACTCGCGAGATCATCATCACGAAGTGCAGCATAAAGCGCGTGAACACCTTCATTTAATTGATTAATAGGATTTCCAGACATGGAGTAAGAAGTATCAAGTAGTAAAACAACTGGGCATCGTGGCTCTGGATTATCCAGAAGGGCTTCATCAACGACTTCCTTTTCAAATTCAAAATCATTTCTTAAATCACTCATCAGTTTTTACCTCTCTTATTTATATTTTTTTATCTTTTACAGTAAAAATAAAACAATCAATGAAACAAATAATGCTTTTAAACTATATTTGCTTTTTATGTATACAAGCATAGCAAATAATATATATAGTATACTAAAACCAAGTTGAACAAAGTTGAAGCCATTTGGTGAAGTACCTAATACCAAGCCATATAAGAATAGGGATACCAATAATCTAAGTAGCATTGAAAATGGAAACTCCATATTCATCTTTTGAACCTGATAGAAATAGACTAAAATACCAGCAATATAGATAGACATTAAAATAGTTCCTATTGTATAAAAAGCATACACCCATATAGATTCAAAAACAAGTAAATTGGAATAGTTGTTTTGACCGATAAAATATCCGATGACTCCAAAATGAAAGGATAGATTAAAGAGTATCAATAGAAATTGTGTGACCAAAACAAGAAGTGCTGAGAATATAAAAACTCGGAAGAACCGATCGATATCGAAAAGATTATATTTCTTACCAATGGTATAGTGGTATAAATTAAAATTTAAAAAAAGGAAGAACACAATTTGTATCGCATAGACTAGGATGTAGCTGTAGCTACCTCCAAAAAGCGAACCAAAAAGCGTACTCTCCCAGATAGACTCATTAAAAAATGGATAGAGATAGAATACTCCCCAAATGATTGAACCGAAGAATATTTTGTTGACATTATTGTTCACAGGATTTGGATTCAAAATTTGCCCCCTCCGTAACAATTCTTGTTTACATTATAGCACGCATTACTTATGTAAAAACCCCCTTGAAAGCACTTTGTAAGGAATATTAACAAAAAATATACAACAACTAGGCTGTATATCTTTCTATTTTATTTCAAATCATAATCATTTTATGCGTTTTCGATGATTGCTACAATTGGAATGAGTAGGAATGCTAACCAGGAAATATAAAAGAGACCAAAGAAATATCCTAATGAGAAGAATAGAATCACTGCGATAAATGGGATTAACGCTGTAAATCTAACCTTATCGAATGTAATGATCGCAACCATTGGAATGAATAAGAATACTTGCCATGCATATGCCCAACCATTGAGTGCAATTCCTAGTGCTAAGAAAATTGAAATCGATATAAAGACAACCGAAACCATCATCAATGCTTTTTGTCGATAATGACCTTCGAGCTGGTTATCCCACAAAATATGAATATCACCAAAGATAATTCCGACAATCAATGGAAGTGCGAATCCTAATGCACCATAGTTCCAATATCCATAGGTATATCCCATGTATAAATAGAATAGAATAGCTGCGATAAAGGATGCTTCATATAACAAGACCTTCCATAGCTTTTCATTTAAAAGTATGCCAAGCATTGGAATGCTTAAGAAGACTAACCATCCTGGATTCCATAAATTATAATAGGTTCCAAGAAGAATAAAAACAATAACTGAAACAAATGGGGCAATTGCTACAAAGACATCTTTGAGTCTTGTATGAAGTAGTATTGATACCATCGGAATTAATAAGAAGATAAGCCACCCTGGATGCCATAAATCAAATCCCCAACCTAAAATCAAATAAGCAATAACAGAGACAAATGGTGATAGTGCTATAATTCCATCTTTAAGTCTTGTATGCAATATAATCGATGTTACAGGAATCATTAAGAATACCATCCAACCTAGATGCCATAAATCATAATATAGCCCCATAACGAAGAAGATGATTAAGCTGACGAAAGGAGTCAGTGCAATAATCTTATTTCTAATACTTTTTTCTTTTTTAAGTTTGAGTGTATCGATAAGCTCATATGCAGCACTTTTTGGATCACCCAAAATGTTCCATACCTCATCATCTGTTTTTCCTGTGCTTAGTGCGTCATCGTATAATTGATCATAATCATTAACGATCTCATTAATTTCTGCTTTACTCGCTTGAAACTCCTCAAGCTGAGTTCTTAAACTGTTTAAATATTTAGCCTTCATTTTCCATACCTCCTAATAATTTGAACACACCTGTTAAGAATGTTCTCCATTCACTTTCATATTCAGTGAGCTTTTCAACACCACTGTTTGTAATTTTGTAATATTTTCTAGGCGCACCGATATTTGTATTTTCAATATAGGTATCGAATAACCCTTGTCCGGTTAATCTTCTCAATATCGGATACACTGTGTTCTCATTTACATCAATTTCTGCAGATAATTTTTCAATGACTTCAAATCCATACATGTCACGATCCTTAATGATGCTTAAGATACACATTTCTAGAATACCTTTTTTGAATTGAGTATTCATATTTGCCTCCTTACTGTGTGTTGCACACTACTATAATAACACCTTACTGTGCAAAACACAATACCCAAAAATAAGAAAAATTATTTTTTTTATTATGGAAGACATATCTTGTCTTTTCAATGCGAATATGATACTATGATTTCAAACAAAGATAGGTGATATTGATGTTAAATGTTAAATTGGTTAGTTATTATTACGCATATCGTTGAAAATGAGGATTGCTAGGGCATTCCTTTTTGAGTAATCAAGGAACAGCCAAACCATGACAAACGTTCATCCTTGGGGTTCCTCAGGGATTTTTTTATTTTAAAATCAAAGGAGAGAATAAAAATGATTGTTCAGATGAAAAAGGGTTCCACCAAAAGAGAATTCGAAAAGATAGTTGAGTTTTTAAAATCTAAAAAGCTAGATATTATGGATGCAAGCTCGGATGAAATCCGTGTCTTTGGTATTATTGGTGATACAACATCCATTGATCCAAGTGATTTATATGCATTTGACGGTGTAAAGGAAGTCACTAGAGTTTCAACACCCTTCAAGAAGGCAAGTCGTAGCTTTAAGAAAAAGGATACCATTATAAAAATTGGTGATGATATTGAAATTGGTGGAGACCAATTCGTGATGATGGCTGGACCTTGTTCTGTTGAATCTGAAGAACAATTAAGAATTATCGCGAAGGCAGTCAAAA
>JAUSOA010000173.1 GCA_030656435.1 Acholeplasmataceae bacterium
CTATACATATATTTTGCTCCTTGTTTCGTGATATTATTTTAGCATGAATTTCAATTTTATTAAAGATGGGTAATCTTAAGAATATATTAAGTTAAAGTTTTTTTAACAAGATATGCATAAAGTCATGCAAATGCTTACATAAATGCGACTTTACAATCAGTTGCTTAAGGTGTAAAATAGTGATAATTGCTTAACTATGCTTATATGGGGGTATTAAACATGAAGAAGATGAGTGTACTTGCTTTAATCATTACTTGCCTATTTCTATTTTCAGCATGCAATCAAGATGATCAAAATACAGATACTAAACCAATACCAACAAAAAAGGATGAGCAAACCTTAGTAGTAGGAGTTTCTGAAATAGGCGGTTTTTTTGGTGGGGAGTTTAGAGATTTTTATTCTTCAACTGTAAATAAAGAGGATGCGATGATTAGAGAATTAATCAATGGTTATGAAACTTACACTATTGATAAAAATGGGAAAATAGTCTTAAATGAAACCGTTGTAAAAAATGTAGTAACAACACTAAACAACGTAACAGGTGACAAGACCTATCAATTTGAAATTCACTCTGATCTTTACTGGTCAAATGAAGTAAAGATTACAGCGAAAGATTATGTGTTTTCAATATTAATGCAAGCTTCTAGTGAATGGAGAGATCTTCAATCTGTTTCAAAGATTGGACAATGGTTAGTAGGATATACTGAGTACCGCAAAGAATCTGTTTCAGAGGAAGTTAAATTTAAAGGTTTACATTTACTTGATACTCTTATTTTTTCTGTAACAATCGATAGCAAGTATGCATCACAATTTTATGAGACTCAATATATATCATTAAGACCAATGCCTTTTCACAGACTTACCCCATTGAATACAAATATTTATTCAGATTTAGATGGATCCTGGATTGAAGAAGGTGGTTTTTCTTTGCTTAAGGATGCCAAATCTCCAAGTGGATATGTGAATATACCTGATGTTACATGTGGACCATATCTATTTGTCAGTTACTTGAATCAAAAGCTTGTTTTAAAAATAAACAGACTTTTTAAGGGAAACTTTGAAGGAAAGAAACCAGTCATCGACAATATTATAATTAAACGTGTAAAACAACAAGAATATGTGAATCTAGTTGTCTCGGGAGAAATCGATTTAGTAACAGGTATTGAAGGTGATTATCAAATACAAAAGGTTAAAGATGAGCCCAATATAAGTTTCAATTCTCACTTTCCCGATAAATACGTAATCATGGCATTTATGGCTGATTTCGGACCCACAAAGAATTATCTCGTAAGACAAGCGATTGCCTATCTAGTTGATAAAGAGATGCTTATGGATTATTATGGTGTTATCAATAGAGAAAAGGTTCATTCTGATTATGGAGTGAATCAATGGATGTATGTTGAATCCAAAGAATGGATAGATAGCTATATGAATCCATACGACTATTCAATCAATAGTTCAAATGGTGTTTTAGATAAAACAGAATGGATATATGAAATAGATGGAGTCACCCTATTCGATTCAAGTAAGGCAATTATAGATAGCGGTTATTATCGACACAATGAATCTGGAGAGGTCTTAGAAATAATACAGCTTGTAACTGGTTCCAATCCAAATGTCAATCATCTCAATAATGTGTCTCAGTTCGTTGGTATTAAGTCTTCTCATTCATATGGACAACCCTCAAGTGTGTGGCAGCATTATAATTACTCATATGACCTTGACCCAAAGGATAGAAAATATCACATCTTTTATTTACCAAATGAATTTACTATTGCGTATAATCCTTATCCAAAATGGCATTCTGATTTTCTTGGGACTTGGTATAATGCCAGTCAACTTGAAGATTCTATAATAAATCCTGCTGCTCCTGTATTTGGTGATGAAAAGACTTTAGATGAGTTAACTAAAATGATTAATGAAGTTACTCCAGGTGATCATGAAACATACCTATCCTTGTGGAGAGAATACCAACTCCGCTTTAATGAACTTAGCCCTTATGTTACTCTATTTTCAACTCAGTTTCAGTATTTTAATGTTTTTGATTCTAAAATTAAAGGATTAGAAACAACTTCATATTGGAACTGGGCACAATCGATTTGCGATATCTATTTTGATGAATAATCAAGAAAACATGTAAAGAAGAGCTTTCAAAGGTAAGTTGTAATATAAATAAAAACATATATAATATAAATAAAGACAAATTTCTTGGGGATATAGTCATCATTTAATTATGTTAAAATCCCATAATTAGCAATCAGTCTGGAGGGGTGACGGATGAAAAAAATAATTTTATTGTTGTTAATATTACTATTCTCATTTAGTTTATTTGCATGTACTAAACAAAAAAAGGAACAAACCTTGGTCGTCGGCGTTTCCGAGATTACAGGTGTTTTTGTGGGTGAATATGGGTTAAATAGTAGTGGGCAACCTATAAATCGAGTTGATGAAATGGTCAGAAACTTAATTCACGGCTATGAGACCTATACTGTTGATAAACATGGGAAGATTCTTTTAAATGAAACTGTGATTAAGGAAGTTACTACAACCCTTGATACAGCAACAGGAAATAAGACATACATTTTTGAAATAAATTCAGATTTGTATTGGTCAGATAAAGTCAATATCACTTCAGTTGACTATGTATTTTCAATATTGATGCAAGCCTCCGTTGATTGGAAGTATCCTGGATATGCATCCAAGGTTGGGGAAAAGCTACTTGGTTATAGTGATTATCGTATAGGTACGACTTCAGAAGGGGTCTTGTTTAAAGGGATTCAGCTCATTGACACCTATAAGTTTTCAGTTACCATCGATCATCAATATGCTTCGCTTTTCTTCGAGACTTACTATCTAAAATTCAAGCCACTACCATTTCATCGATTAACTGAAAAATATACTGTAATTCAATCGGATAGTTTTGGAACATGGATTGAGTCAGGTGGTTTTTCGCTATTAGCAGATGCTAAAAAACCTGGTGGTTATGTTTATGCACCAGATGTGACCTGTGGACCCTATCAATTTGTAAGCTTTATTAACCAAGAAGTTACACTGAAACTAAACAGTCAATTTAAGGGTAATTTTGAAGGAAAGAAACCAGTCATTGATAACATTATCATCAAGCGCGTCAATCAAGTTACGGATGTCGACCAGGTGATTTCAGGTGAACTCGATTTAGTTACTAATGTGATAGAATCAATGAAAATAAAGCAGGCGGAAGAATCAGATGCTACAAATATCAGTTATTACACACGTAATGGCTTTGGAATGATTACTTTGATGACAGATTTTGGACCTACTGCAGATTATAGAGTACGTCAAGCAATTGCTTATCTTGTGGATAAACAAGTATATATAGATGAATACTTTGATGGGTATGGAACCATTACTACCTCAGAATACGGAATTCATCAATGGATGTATCAAGAGTCTAAGGAATGGATGATTAGTA
>JAUSOA010000182.1 GCA_030656435.1 Acholeplasmataceae bacterium
CATAATAATAAAAAACCCAGTGGAAGGAGTTTTGCACTCTAACACCACTGAAGGCCTTTATTCGAATCAAGGATTCGAAATTATATATACTGAGTATATATAAACAATGGAGGACCCAACCGGATTTGAACCGGTGGTGAAGGAGTTGCAGTCCTTTGCCTTACCGCTTGGCTATGGGTCCTTTAAAAACAGAAAGGGTAAGGTAACTTACTCTTGAAATTTGAACATGGTCGGGAAGACAGGATTTGAACCTGCGACCTCCTGGTCCCAAACCAGGCGCTCTACCAAGCTAAGCTACTTCCCGAAACATGGCGTACCCAAGAGGACTTGAACCCCCAACCTTTTGATCCGTAGTCAAACGCTCTATCCAGTTGAGCTATGGGTACTACTCTTGAGTTTAATTATTTGAAACTCATATCATTCATGCGCTTTTCATTAAAAACATTTTGGTGACCCGTACGGGATTCGAACCCGTGAATGCTTGCGTGAAAGGCAAGTGAGTTAACCGTTTCTCCAACGGGCCAATGTGCAAGCGCATATATAATTATACCAATTTATCGAGAATTGTCAAGCCAAAAAAACAGGTTTTTTAATCTTTTTTTTTGATATCCAATATCCTCATAAAATGTGGTCAATTACTCGGTATTTTCGAGATAAGAACTCTTGGTTTCCCACTTTCGAGATTGCCATCTAAAGAACATTAAAATACCTCTAAATACCTCATCGAATACAAATGCCATATAGATCCCAAACAATCCAAGACCTAAATGAATTCCAAAGAAGTATGCGGAAGTAACTGCAATCCCAAACATGCTTAAAACAGCCATAACAAGCGGAAATGTCGTATCTCCTGCGGATCGAAGTGCTTGTATCAAAATTAGATTTAAGCTTCTACCAAATTCAAGAAGGATCGCTAACCAAAGGATGTTTCTAACTGTTTTGATAATGATTTCATTTTCGGTAAAAATATTTAAAATGAATCCTGATGAAAGGTTGACTACGAGTGTCATTGAAAGCACCACTATAAAGCTCCTAAATACTGTTTTAAGCGTTTCTTTGTGTGCCTTCTCATAATTCCTCTCACCTATATAATAACCTGTCATAACGGCATTTGCTGATGCGAACGCAACACTGAAGATATAGATATAGGTCAAAATCGTATTGATATATGTTCTAGCGGTGGTGAAATCAGGACCCAGACTATTAATCATACTTAAAATAATACCTTGCATTAGTGTATAAGTCCATGACTCAGCAGCACTCGGTAATCCTATCTTAAAGATTTGTTTACTCGTGCTAATATCTAAACGGATGTCTTTGAATGAAACCTTGAGCACCTTAAGTAATAAAATGAAATAAACAAACATCATGAGGCCTCTTACTCCAAGAGTTGATAAAGCAGCACCATAAACTCCTAGACGAGGAAATCCCCAATGTCCATTAATTAAAACGTAATTACCAAAGATATTTAATACATTAGCAACCATAACTACCATTGTGATATATTTTGCAAAGCCATAGCTTCTTAAAGATGCAGTAATAACGTTTGAAATTGCTACAAAAAATAGACTGACAGCAATGACCTGAAGATATGTTTTAGAATCTGCAAACAGTTCGATTTTAGTGTTTACTGCATTTAAGAGTAGATCAGCAGAGTAGACAAGCGTCGATGCTAAAATGAACCCTACAAATAAATTGATGATCAATCCTGAACCGATTACGCGATGTGCGACATCACTTTTCTTCGCTCCTAAGTACTGTGAAACTAAAACAGCAACCCCATTGGCTACAACGAGCAACAGGACTGCGAACATTAAAATGAGTGTATTTGAATTTCCAACCGAACCAACTGCATAATCGCTATAATTGGATAGCATCAAAGTATCAACTGTACCCATAAGCATAAAAAATAACAGTTCGATAAATGTCGGCCAGAACAGTGCCTTAAAACTTCTCTTTGATTTCATCATGTACCTAAGTTTTGAGCTAATTTAATAGAGTATACTACTAAGTAAAGCTACAGCTTTTTCTTCTCCTAATAAATAATTAACAATCTCATATGTAAATTCATAAACCGCTCCAGCACCGCGTGCAGTCACTATATTTTTATCTCTTACAGCCTTTAATGTAGGTAGGTAAATGCCTTTAGGCATATCAATTTCAGAGCCAGTATATGCTGTAAATGATCTTCCATTTAATAATCCCGCTTGCCCTAAGAATCTTGGTCCTGCGCAAATTGCAGCAACAAGTTTTTGATTGTGATCAAAATATTTAACTAGCTCTTTGATATGAATATCCTTATCCACAACATCTGCTACATATCTTCCACCAGGAACAACAACAAATTCATATTCATCCAAATGAACCTCATGAGCGAACCTGTCAGCCTTAACAAGAAGTCCAAATGCTGTTTTAATCTCTAGAGTACTTTCGAAGGTAACCGTAACCACATCAAGTCCTGCACGTCTTAAGAGAGCTCTAGTTGTTAGTGCTTCTCCATCTTCTACGTTATGACTGAGTACCAATAAACCTTTCATAAAATCACCTCTTTATAATGATTTGTAAACCTCAAATAAAGTCTTAGCTCCTTGATCACTTTCAAATTTTTTATAGGAATCATAATGGTTATCCATGCCCATAACATCAGAAATCACTTTAATGGATAGAATGGGAACATTTGCTTGGTATGCAACGTGGTATAAAGCTGCACCTTCCATATCAACTACAAATGAATCACTATTGTCTTCTGTCATGAAGTAATCTCCAGTAAATAATCTTCCTGTTTTGAAATTGCTAAGTTTTGTTTTAACTTCCTCAATTAACTTTGTTGATGAATAAAATAGTTCAGGTAAACCAGGAACTTGTCCTTTTTTATAGCCAAATAATGTTAGGTCAAAATCGTGATAGCTCGCTTGATCAATTAAAACGACATCACCAACCTGATATGGCTTGCTAGCTCCAGCAAATCCTAAATTAAAGATAACTTCGACTTTATTTGTAGCTAAAAAAGAAGATAACTTTGATGCTGCATTGACCTTCCCAATTCCAGTCAATAAAACATTCTTATTGTGAATTTCATGTGCTAAAATCTCTTTTGCTTCTTCTTTCATTGCTAAAACAAACAAAATCATATTTTTTCTCCTAGTATTTGCTTAATCTTAGTTACGATTAAGTCAACAGCAATTTCATGTTTTCGGTCATTAGGGATAATGACATCTGCATATCTCTTCGTTGGTTTGATATGTTTATGAAACATTGGCTTCACAGTAGTTTCATATTGATTAATAATATTGTCCAAAGTTCTTCCACGTTCTCTCATATCTCTAAGCATTCTGCGAATAAAGCGTGTGTCATCATCGAGTTCAACAAAAAGATTCATATCCGATAAATCTCTAATCTTTTCGTTTTCTAAAATTAATATTCCCTCAACAATAATGATTGGTTTAGATACGATGTGTTCAATTACATTACTTCTTGTATGGTTGACAAAATCATAGACAGGTTTATCTATCGATTGTCCTTCCAAAAGCAGTTTAAGATGATTGTAAAGAAGTTTATTGTCCAAGGAACTTGGATGATCGTAGTTTGTTAAATATCTAACTTCTAAAGGTAAATCACTTTGATCTAGGT
>JAUSOA010000183.1 GCA_030656435.1 Acholeplasmataceae bacterium
TATTGATAACTTCATATAAGTGGTGTGACTGATTCATGTTTGGTAGTCTCATTAAAATAAAAGTCCTTAAGCAACCAGCTCGAAGGTTTCTTATCGCCAAACAAGAAATAGTCAGCAAGCAGGATGATTAAAGACACTTATAAAAAGGCTTAGATTGTATGACTAGTTCTCGTTTGGCACTAATATTCTACCAAACTATTTAATTTTAGACAATTTATTTATACTAAATCAACATTTATCTTGAACACAGTTTTCCCAAAAGAAGAATTGATAAAAAAAACTACAAAGTAATTGTAGATGACCAAGGAAATTTACAATACCAATTTAGAACTAGCTTTTTCTTTGTACGATTTGAGCTACTCAATCATAAGGATCAACTTCTCTACAAGGCTAAACGTGCTTGGAGCATGAAAACGAGAATTGATATATTTAGAGGCGATCTTGAGATATCTTCAGTTATTGCTAAATCGTTTTTTACTCCCTATCGGTATCATATACTTTCAGATCAGGATAACCTCCGTGTCGAAGGAAGCATCCTTAGAAGTCAATTTTCAATCTTAGAGGAGAACAAAGTTGTTTTATCTATACATAAAGATCCAGATAAGAAATATTTCCGGTTGATTGATGTTGATGAGACTCACACAAATTATTTAATAATGTTGATGTTTTCATTGATTTCAGCTGTTGAAAGTAATGAATCTTCAGGCGAATAAATTCTTACTCATATCATATTCAATGAATGCATATTAAGCATAGTGCAATTCAAGTCAAGATTTTAAATCCAATCTACTTTAAAATGATGGTGGTGATTAGATGAAAAAGGAATTAACAGTACAAATTCAAATCTATATAGAAAAAAATATTACAACCCCTATCACACTTCAAAAGTTATCAAAGGCTCTTCATTACTCTCCTTATTACATCTCAAGAGTATTCAAAGAAGTTACTGGCCAAAATATCTTTGAATACATTAGAAGAATAAGGCTAACACATGCAGCGAAGATATTAAGAGATCAAGATGTTAAGG
>JAUSOA010000187.1 GCA_030656435.1 Acholeplasmataceae bacterium
TTAAGAGAATAGAGTTTCCATCCAATGATAAGAAGTGCTATCACATAGACAAACCATGGAATGACACTTAATGTGACTTCAACACCATCAAATATGTTAAGGATTAATAGTCTGATGACATCAAACAATCCTCTCATATTCGTTAATATCCAGTCAACTGCAATATCAATATATTCACTTATTTTAAATATAAATTGCTCTGGGAATTTAAACATTTGTTATCTCCTTATTCTTTTATTGCTTTAAGTTAAACCTTGTTACATAAGAAATGGATGTTAGTTTCAACATCCATTTTTTTAACTATGCGTCTAATGAATCCATTACTTTAGTGAAAATATCTTCTGGAACCCATTGACTCCATAAATCTTGATAATTCTCTAAAAACCATATTGCTGCAACGTCAGCTTCAACTTCATTTTCTTGCATATATGCTAAGGCTGTACTTGTAATCAATGATGTAGTCTGATACTTTGAAAGAAATTCATAAATTTCAGGAAAATCCTCTTGAAATTCATTTCTTACAACGACTGTAACATCCACCGAAGGGAATGCTCCTTTACCCATTGCGAAATCATCAGCATTATATTCTGAATCTTCTAATAAAACCATATCATATAAACCCATTATCCAAGTTGGTTCCCAGTTGTAACCTACCCATGGAGCTTCCTGAGCATATGCTGAGGCAAGTGTTGCTGATAAGGTTGCACCTGAATCAATTGTTTTAAAATTATAGAGTTCGTTTAGCCCATATTCACTCATTTTGTCATGTAGGAATATAGTTGCTGCCCATCCTTCAGGACCACCATAAATTATACTTTTATTTGAACATTCTGGATCAGGGAATAAATGAGCATAATCTAATAGATCAGTGACTGATACAAGTTCAGGATATGTTTCTTGTAAATATAGAGGTATATATAAACCTTGTTCATTATCTGCAAAATTAATTGAAACTTGTTCATATTCATTATTAGCTAAATCAGTTTTGTAGGTTGGAATATTATCCGACCATATTTCTAATGCTGCATCAATATTTTTTGCTTTCAATGCAGAAACCATGATTGAAGTATCTGCTAAAACAATATTAACATCGACCCCGTATCCGTTTTCTATAATCTGTTTTGCTATTTGGTTATGAAATGCGTTACTATCCCAATCACCCTCTGAAAATGTTAATTCTTTATTACCTGTAGTACATGATGCAAGTATAAGCATCCCTGTTATTAATAAAAAAAGGCTAATTATTTTATTCATTTTTCTTAATACCATATGTGTAATTCCTCCGTTTCATCTCACCATATTTTAGCATAACAAGGCTGTTTATCAAAATTAGAACCTCGAAATATGATCTATTTTATACAGTATTCACCCCGATGAAAACATTTTCATTTTGTAAATGACGTGGTGCGATTTTTTGATTGAAAACTCTCTTAATACCTTTATAGTGGGGTATTGTAGACACTCGAAAAACTTATATTTCTATTTATTTTAAAAAGATAGAAAAGAAAAAAATATCCTCTTCAATTCGCATACTAATACCTGTGGTTTTTGTTTGTCTATTAACTGAAAAATACTTATTTTTCTATATACCGAGTATCGACATATCAATAAAAAAACTCACATATCAGACTCATTCAGTCCTTGTGAGTTTTGATCTAAATCATATTTTTGTTTTTTAGCGATGGGTCTTAGCAGTCTTCAATATTTTTCTTTCTTTTTGTCTTAACCTTTTTTGTTGATATTCGAATTCTCTTAATAAAGATTTGTAGTTTTTTAGTCTTTCTTCAGAAATAAGTCCTTCTTGTATCGCTTCTCTCACTTTACATCCTGGCTCATTATTGTGCGCACAATTACTAAATTTACAGCTTTTACTTAAACGCTCAATATCAGAAAAAGTTGAATCAATATCTGCATCATCTACTTGTAGCTCTCTCATACCCGGTGTATCAATGATATACGCATGATCACTTGTTTCAAATAAGGATCTTGATGTTGTTATATGTCTTCCCTTATCATGCATACCTACTTCTTTGGTTGCTGTAACATTTTGATTCATCAAATGATTAATTATTGTTGATTTACCAACACCTGATGAACCGACTAAAGCGTATGTTTTACCTGGATGAATCACTGATAATAAATCGTTATAAAATGGTTCTATCTTTTCAGATGTGATGATAACGTCTGCTCCAGATGAAACTGAATATATCATCTCTAGCTTTTTACTGCTTTTTTCGTATAAGTCAAATTTAGTCAAAACAATGATTGGAATTGCTCCACTCACCCATGAGATGGATAAATATCTTTTTAATCTTCTTAAATTGAAGTTCTCATTCAATGACATACAAATTAAGATATAATCTATGTTTGTAGCGATGACCTGAGCATTCGTGTTTTTACCAGCAGACTTTCTTTCTAGGATGCTTTTTCTTTTTAATACATGATGGATAATTTTTGTATCCGCATCATTTCCAACCATTACATAATCACCAACAGATGGAAAATCCTTAATATCATATGCCTGATACATCATTTTCCCTGAAACCTTAGCACTCATGATCTCTTGACTTAAATCAATTAGATAAATCTCTTTTTGTTGATTGACCACTCTTGCTAATTGTAGTGGTGAAAATAGTTTTGCTTCTTCTTGTCTCTCCATATCAAAAGAGACATTTTTTAAATGTTTTTCTTCCATAAATCCTCCGTTTGTTTTTTTTGGAGGGTTAGCTAAGCGAAATGCCCTCCTTCATTTGTTGGGTTGTACAAGTATTTTCGTTTTTCATAGAACATTCCTCATTTCATTATGGATTTAGTCGATTGCTCGAACATTTTTATTATATATAAATTGGCTTTAAATGTAAATAAAAGCTTTATAAAAATAAAAAAAGCATAACTGAATATGCTTTTCTAGTGAGTTATTTTTGTTTACTTTAAGT
>JAUSOA010000188.1 GCA_030656435.1 Acholeplasmataceae bacterium
CTTATTGGTTCATAAACACAATTAGACTTCTATGTGAGGTCTTTTACTATTTAATCTCATTAATCGCTTGACTTATTATAGTAAGTCTCCTTTAAACATCTTTAAGAAAATTATATAACTTTTTAATTAATTTAACAAATATTTTGACCAATAAAATTCTTGAATGATATAGATTTTGTCCAGTCAAGTAAAGTTATCGTCAATAAGCGTTGGAAATGATATAATTTAGATGAGTTATAATATAAAGTATTTAATCAGACCAATAGATAGTGAAATCGAAGGGGAAATAAATCGGATGAATATGCTTGAATTTACCGCTGTTCTTTTTTCAGGATTGATTGCTGCTTATGTTATCATCTTGATTTTGTACCATGTTCAAAGACAACAAGATATTCATAGATGTCAAGAAATTATCAAAAAAAACTCTCTCACTTTTTATCAAGCATTTTCTAGGATTAATAATAAAAAAAAGCGTGAAGCAGTTTATGCAGTCTATGCATTTTGCAGATATGCTGATAATCTTGCCGACGAAGACCATAACAGAGATGCTCTAGAAGAACTAGAAGAAGAATTAACCCTATATAAGGAAGGCGTCAATATTCATCATTTTAGATGGAGAGCACTGCGCACAACAACAAAACCTTTTTATCAAGCATCATATGACTATAAGCCTTTTTATGATATGATAGAGGGACAAAAAAGAGATCTTAACCATCAAGGATTTGAAACACTAGATGAACTTTTAACCTATTGTTATCTTGTCGCTGGAACAGTTGGATTGATGCTAATTCCAATTCTTGCAAATGAACATATAGAAGAATTAGAGAAATTTGCTATTGAACTTGGATATGCAATGCAAATTACAAATATCCTAAGAGATATAGGGGAAGATTATCAGAATCATAGAATCTACATCCCTCGCGAGATGATGAAAAATGCAAATTATTCATTTGATGACTTAGCGCATGGTAGGATTAATTATGAATTTAGAGCTTTATTTGAAGAACTCGCAACGCTTGCTGAAGGCTACTTCAGCACTTCACTTGATTCAATATATCTATTTCCAGAGGATTCAAGAACACCACTTGCATTATCGATAATACTTTACAAAGAGATATTGAATTCATGCAGAGAAAATGGATATGATGTTTTTTCAAAAAAACACACTGTGTCAGAGGAGAAGAAAAATTTATTAATTCAAGATTATTTGGATTCTATATGAGGAGCATGAACAATGAATAATGTTTGGGGTTTAATTTTGTCCTATATTTTAATATTTGTCATCATAGGGATTTCAACATTTCTACAAAACAAAAAAATTTTCGGTGATGAAGGTGCTAGAAAATTTATACACATTGGTGTATCGAATTGGTGGATTCTTGCTATGCTGTTTTTTACAGGTGAAGATGCTGTTTGGTATGCAGTTATTGCACCAATCACATTTATTTTCCTAAATTACCTATCCTATAGACTTAACATTCTAAAAGCCATGGAGCGCGGAGGGAAGGGTAATTTAGGAACAGTTTATTTCCCAATCTCACTACTTATTTTAGTGATCTTAACATTTGGAGTTATAAAACAACCTTTTATTGGAGCTGTCGGTATTTTAGTCATGGGCTATGGAGATGGTCTTGCAGCAGTCATTGGAACAAAATATGGAAAACATAAATTAGCCTTTGGCAAATCAGTAGAAGGAAGCCTAACTATGTTTCTTGTATCTCTTGTGGTTTCAATTACTATATTACTTATATCAGGAGTTCCAAACGCATATTTAATTGCACTTGGTGTAGCACTAATCGCCACACTAGTTGAACTTGCCACACCTAAAGGACTTGATAATCTATCAGTTCCACTCTTCACATCATTCGCACTCTATTTATTATTACTCATCTAAGAGGTAAACATGCTATTACAGGTTATCATTGGAGCTTTATTATCAATTACAATCGCACTTGCAGCCTATTTAAGGCACTCGCTTGTTAAAAGTGGGTTTATTGCTGCTGTTCTATTGGGAACAATCATCTATGCATTCGGAGGTTTTTTTGTTTGGATAGCCTTAATACTATTTTTTATATCAGCAAGATTACTAACAAAGATTCATGAGAAAAAGGAAAACGATCACACCAAAGGTAGAAACTATATCCAAGTGATTTCTAATGGAATAGTCGCAGCTATCTTTTCTGTATTATTTTACTTCTTGAATAATGAAATCTTTTTAATCGCTGCAGTTGTAGCAATAGCTACATCCAATTCAGACACATGGGCGTCAGAAATAGGTATTTTAAGCAAAGGAAAGACTCGAAACGTTATTAGCTTTAAGG
>JAUSOA010000190.1 GCA_030656435.1 Acholeplasmataceae bacterium
AAGAATTTAGGATTGATGAGTACTCAAAATGCGATGATTTTGCCAGCGATTTTTGGACAAGGTATTAACGCAGCGATTTATATTTTAATATTCTATCAATTTTTTAGAACGATACCTGGTGTTTTAATGGAATCTGCTGAAATTGATGGCGCATCACAAAACAGAATTTTCTTAAAGATAGCGATTCCACTTGCAATACCATCCTTCATCATTGTTTTCTTATTCTCATTTGTTTGGTATTGGAATGAAACATTTGTTACTTCACTTTATGTTGGAGCACAAGTTACATTGCCATTAAAACTTCAAGCATTTCGATCAAGCTATAACACGCTTTTCCCTCCTGGATCTCCAGGTTCCGAACTCAATGAAGCAATTTTACTTGCTGGAAATATGATCGCCATCTTACCATTACTTGTCTTATACTTTTTTGCACAAAGATATTTCACTGAAAGTATTGACCGTACAGGTATTACTGGTGAATAAGGAGGTATTATGAAAAAAATATTAATAATCATATTATTCATGTTTGTTTTGGTGGGTTGTAAAACAACTCCAACAGAACCTATAGAAACTGAAATTCCCTCAGTCCCCAATAATCTTCAACCCTTATCAGCTGTTTCAGATTGCGATGTCCCTACACTACAAGGTGGATGGGTTTGTATTTGGGCAGATGAATTTAATGGTAATGTCGTTGATGAAACCAAGTGGACCTTCGAAGTAGGCGGATTTGGTGGAGGAAATCAAGAGGTTCAATATTATTCAAGACATAACACTGAAGTCGTAGATTCCAAATTAGTCATTACAGCACTTAGAGAAACTATGGGTGGTAAACAATATACATCTTCAAGATTGAATACAAAATATAAAGGATCTTTTAAATATGTTAGAATCGTTGTTTCAGCGAAAATGCCGACAGGTCGTGGCACTTGGCCAGCAATTTGGATGATGCCATTAATGAATGCCTATGGTGTTTGGCCAAGAAGTGGTGAGATAGACATTATGGAGTATGTTGGATATGATAAAGATAAAATCCACTCAACAATTCATACTGAAAAGTTTAACCACAATTTAGGCACTCAACTAGGCTACTCAAGAGTATATGAAGGTGTTGAAACATCATTTAAGGAATATGAAATGATTTGGAGTCCAGGAAGTATTACAACCTATGTAGATGGTAATAAGCTTGGAGAATTTGCATACGTTCCACATTTCAATCAAGATGTTCCCTATAATCAAGTATTTCCATTCGACCAAGAATTTTTCTTAATTATTAACCTTGCTATTGGTGGAACTTGGGGTGGTGCTCAAGGCATTGATAACACTATTTTTCCAACAACAATGGAAGTTGATTACGTCAGAGTATATAAACAAGATTATGCAGTATTAGATAAAGAGGCACCAACAGTACCAACCAATTTATCACTTGCACAGCTTAAAAATACAATCTTTTGGAATAAGTCCAATGATGACTATGGAGTTGAAAAGTACGCAGTCTATTTGGATGGTGCTTTCCATAAGTATGCATCACTGAATCAGATTACTTTCACTGGATTAACCGCATCTCAGATCTATCAGGTTCAAATTCAAGCAGTTGATTTTGTGGGTCGAACCTCAGATATGAGCGAGACAATGCTACTTACATTTTCAGGATAATACAAATCAACGCAGATATGTATGCTTCATCATATCTGCGTTTTTTTTATAGAAAAAATCGTAAAAACTTGTTATATTTTTCTTTCATTATTATTTCTTTTCAGTTATAATAAGGGTGCTGATAAACTAATTTGCCATAACTAAGAATTTTATCTTTTATTAAGATTTTTAGTGGCTTATCAAGCATCAGTAATCCTTGATGACTTAATCCCCCCCATGTCATCAGGGCTCTTTTATTTATCTAACCAATTGATTTCAAACCAATAATTATGTGATATAATAGAACCATAAAAAGACATCCATCATTTTGAAAGGATTTTCCATAGTTTCTTGGAATAAGGTAAACATATGCAAAAAATCTTAATCGTTGAAGATAACGTACTTATAAGTCGTAGTATTGAATCCAAACTCAAGGAAGAAATGTTTGAGGTTAAAGCCGTATTTAACGGTGAGGATGCAATCAATCAGTTTAATTTAATCAAATATGACGCAGTGCTCCTTGATTTAATGCTTCCAATAAAAAGCGGAGAAGAGGTTTTAAAGCACATTCGCTCTAAAGGTGATGTACCATTATTATTTCTACAAAGGATACAGACGTTGAAAAAGCAGTGAATCTAGGCCTTGGAGCAGATGACTACCTCGCTAAACCCTTTTCAATGCTAGAACTCGTAGCAAGAGTGAAGGCTGTACTTCGTAGATCTCAAAAATCATTAGAAAAAGAAATCAAGACGAAATACGAAATCAGTAATATTGAAGTGAATTTAAGTAATTTTGAGGTTAAGAAAAACGGAGTTGTTGTTGATTTAACCTTGAAGGAATTTGAAATATTGAAGCTACTCTTAACACATCCTGAACAAACATTTTCAAAGCAACAAATGTATCGTACAGTTTGGGGAGAAGAGTATTATTATAATGACAACGTAATTAACGTTCATATTAGAAGATTAAGAAAAAAAATAGAAGAGGATCCTTCAAACCCGAAAATCGTGATTACAATGTGGGGATTTGGATACAAACTAGGCGATTTTAGTTAACAAACAATAAGGACACAGCAGTGTCCTCAGACTGTTGAAAAAGTACTTTTCATTGAGAAAGGTGCTTTTTTTGTTTATAATCGAAAAGTTATCCACAAAGTTGTGAAAAATTTCCCATAAATC
>JAUSOA010000193.1 GCA_030656435.1 Acholeplasmataceae bacterium
AATTTATCCATATATCCTTCATTTTGACAGTGATTACACCTAATTTGATTTCCTTTTGTTGCTAAAGTATGTAAACTTTCGCATATTGGGCAAACATATAAAACATCCTCTAGCCCTTCAGCAAGCTTTTTGCCTGGATGAGGAATCATTTTTTCTCTTTGGAAGTCATATGCATTGTGATAGAGTGCTTTTTTGATAATCTCATTGATTTGATTGACACTTAAATCTTTTATTTTTTCCTTTGGAATAGTTAGATTGTAGTGAAATTCAGCATATCTATTTTTTCTTTTTCCTGTTGCCCATCTTGGTTTAGAAAGATAGCCTCCTCTTACATTACATGTAATCACGTCAATTTCTAGTTTTTTAATAAGCTTCATCGTAGACTCTTCAATGTAGTTGGTTTCACCATAAAAAGTGGTATCTCCCTCTGGAAATATCAATATAGGATAGCCTCTTTTTACTGCTCCAATAAGGTCTCTAACTGTTGATGTATCACTTTGACCCTTAGCCTTAGAGATGACGTGTGCAACCTGTGTAACAAGAAATTTTGTAGCCTTTTTCTTGAATAAAGTTTGATTCGCAACGATAAAAGGAACACGTCTAAAATTTAGAGGAACATGAATGACATCAAACATAAAGGTATGATTCGATAAGATCACTGCAGGCTCTTTTCTTTTGAAGCTTACGCCTTCACCCAAAAAAACCTTTCTTTTTGAATCCTTATACATCCAAAGTCTAGCAATAGGACGCATAATGTTCATGATGAAATCTTGTCTTTTATCTAGTCTTGTTCTTTTCATTAGAATCCTCTATTCATTCATTAAGTAGTATTGTAATGCGATAATTGTCTTACCATCTGTTATTAATCCACTTGACAATAAATTTGATATTTGATTTCTTTCAATGTATTCTATTTCTATAAATTCATCCTCATCAGGAGATGCTGGAATCTCTTTTCTCTCGCAATCATAAGCGATAAATATATCTAAGACTTCATCACAAAATCCTACTGCTGGATGAAATGAAAATATTTTTTTATAATGGTTTGATACATATCCTGTTTCTTCTTCAAGTTCTCTTTTTGCACAGGTTAATCCATCTTCACCTAGATAGTCCTTTTTACCTGCTGGAATCTCTAAGCTTATCTTTTGAATTGGATACCTGTATTGCTTAGTTAAAATAATTTGATGGTCCTTAGTAATAGCTAGAATTGAAGCTCCTCCTGGGTGCTTTAATACAACTCTTTGTGATGTGTTTCCATTGGGAAGAAAAACTTCGTCTTCATAAAAAGATAGAAAATTCCCTTCGTAGATTTTTTTACTTGATTTTGTCTTTTCTATCATGATTAACCTCTTTTTTCTTATGTTCTAATGATATTATAACATCAATATTGCCTTTGATTCAAAGAAAAAGGGATGCGTTTGCATCCCAATTTATATATTTATTATCACTTAAGGCAGTAACTTGATTTTCATAACGACAGGATTATGATCTGAGTTTTCAAAATCATAATTAACAGTCATCGCTCCAGCAGAACTTTGAGTATCGTTAAATTTTTCAACTAATATGTTGGAACTCACAATAAAGCCATCAATAATATAGTATTGTGTGTTGATACTTTCTGGATCATAGGGTTGATTGAGTAATCTACAAGATGGTAATGATGTGTCAATCATAAATGAATACCCTGTTGGAAGAAAATTATCTTCAATTGGAAAAGCTTCATAAAAATCTTGTGTTACAGGATAAATGCCAACTGCTTCTGGAAAAGTTTGATTAAAATCTCCACCGACAACAACATAATTTCCTAATGCTTTTTCACTTTCTAAAAATGCTTTTAAGAATGCCATTTCTTGAGCACGTAGTGAACCGTCCCCATCATATGCTGACATATGAAGGTTGACTATAACAAACTCCTTGGTTGAGTTTTCTATTTCAAGTCTTGAAACCATCATTGCGCGCTTCAGATTCGCAACTCTTAACGGCCATGAAAATTCACCTGGAAATTGTAATCTTTGACTATCACTAACTCTAAATGAAGTCAAAGTTGCGATTCCACTTTCAACATACCCAATATAATCAGTTAGTGAAAGCGGGAATGGAACAAGTAATGATTTAAAGTTATATGCAAACTGACTGCTATATGTTTGTCCTAGTGCATTTTCTATTTCTTCAAGCTGGTTGATTTTATAGCTTCTTCTTGATTTTAGATCAATTTCTTGAAGTAAATAAAAGTCTACTGTGTATTCACTTATTGCATCTTGAATTCCAGAAAGATAGGTATCAACAACTTCTTTACTTTTAGGAATACCATTTTTTCCACCATCTAAAATAAAATCTTCATCCTTACCTAGACCTGCATAACCAATATTAAATGTCATGAATGTCATGGAATCGTTTAACTTAACAAGCTTTGTTTGATTATTTTGAACAATTAAATCCTCAACATCCTGTGGTTTATACTCAAATACAGTTAAGGTCCCTATAAAGATGAAAATAAACAATAATAAAACAATGAAGAGTCTTATCAACAGCCTAAATATTTTCATAAATCCTCCATGAAACATTCATTTTAGATTTATTATACACCACATGATAGTGATAAGTCATGAAAAAGAAAGGACTGACACGATGTCAGTCCAAGATTTATTTAAAAATCAATCGTTTTATATTTTTTGACTTCATCAACAATCAAATTACCACCATAAATATCATAGGTTACAATTGCTGGAAAATCCTTAACCTGTAATTTGTAGATAGCTTCCGCTCCTAAATCGTGATAAAGCACGACTTCGCTTTGAGTTACTTTTCTTGAAAGCAGTGCACCCGCTCCCCCAACTGCTTGAAGGTAAACTCCTTTATAAGTAATCATATCCTTGATAAATTCATCACTACGATCGCCTTTACCAATCATGATTTTTAAACCCTCTTGCATCAGCCTAGTCGAATAAGAATCCATGCGGTAGCTTGAGGTTGGTCCACATGAGCCAATGGGTCTACCTTCCTTAGCTGGGGTAGGACCAACGTAATAAATGACCTGACCATTTAAGTCTATAGGAAGTTTTTCACCTCTATCTAATGCCTCTGTCATTCTTTTGTGTGCAGAGTCTCTTCCGGTATAAATCGTTCCAGTAATATAGACGATTTCTCCAGCCTTCATTAACTCAATATCTTTATCCAAAATTGGTGTTGTAAGTTTCATTATAATCCCTCCTATATCGTTATATCTTTATGTCGTGATGCATGACATTGGAGATTGACTGCTACAGGCAGTGAAGCAATATGGCATGGGTAACTATTGATTTTAACTGCTAAAGCAGTCGTAGACCCACCAAAGCCCATAGGTCCAACCCCGAGTTGGTTGATTTCAGCAAGTAATTCAGCTTCTAACTTTGCTAGCACTGGATCTGGATTAATATCATGCAAATCTCTCATTATCGCTTCTTTAGCAATTAAGGCAGATTTTTCTAAATTTCCTCCAATACCAACACCAACAACAAGCGGTGGACAAGGTTTTCCACCTGCATAAAAAATGGTGTGAAGTACAAGCTTTTTAATGCCTTCAATACCATCTGATGGGATTAACATTTTGACTAAGCTCATATTCTCTGACCCACCACCCTTTGGTGCGAGGGTAAACTTGATTTGGTCACCCGGAACTAACTTTACATGAATGATTGCTGGTGTGTTGTCATTAGTGTTACCTCGAGTAATCGGATGTTTTGCAACAGACTTTCTCAGTAGCCCCTCATGATATGCTTGTCTAACACCTTCATTAATTGCATCATATAAATCGCCCTCTAAATGAACATCATAACCAAGCTCAACGAAAACAACCACCATCCCAGTATCCTGGCACATCGGTTCTTTATTTTCTAAAGCAATCTCGTCATTCTCAATAATTTGAGAAATGACGTTCTTTCCAATATCTGATTTTTCTTTCTTTAGTGCTTCTCTTAGTTCGTCAATAAATGACTTTCCAATATTACAATTTGCATCTATTGCTAGTTCTTTTATAGTCTTTGTGATAAGACTTGACTCTACATTTCGCATACTTTTCACCCAATTCAATTATAACATTAAAAAACATAAATACAAATCGAGTTTGCCTGTTGTATTTTTTATCCATTTGTATTAAAATACAAGTGTATGTAAGCGTTTTATTTTTTTTGTAGAGTATTCAATTTTTAGCTGCTGGAGGAGAAAATGAAGTCGATTGTTATAGGTGTTATCGGAGCTGATGTTCATGCTGTGGGAAATAGAATCATCGAATACACTTTGACACGTGAAGGTTATAACGTCGTCAATGTGGGTGTCTTATCGACACAAGAAGATTTTATTAATGCAGCAATAGAAACGTCGGCTCGTTTAATTTTAGTATCATCTCTTTATGGTCATGGAGAATTAGACTGTAGAGGCATGAGAGAAAAATGTATAGAGGCTGGTCTAAATGATGTAATACTTTATGTCGGTGGTAATATTGTTGTTGGTAAACAGGATTTCGCTGATGTAGAAAGAAGATTCAAGGAAATGGGATTCAATCGTGTTTACCCACCTGGTATTACGATCGATGAAGTTTTAGATACAATTAAACAAGATTTAGGAGATTTGTAATGAGAAGTTATTTATTGGTGGATTTCGGTTCGACATTCACCAAATTGACAGCTGTCGATTTGGATAAAGAGGATATCATTGCTACCTCTAAGGCAATTACAACTGTAGAAACCAATATTGCTGAAGGCTATGATAAGGCACTCGCAAGACTTTATAAAAAAATCGGTGAAGAAATCAAGTTTGAAAAGGTTGTTGCTTGTTCTTCTGCTGCTGGTGGTTTAAAAATGGTTGCGATTGGGCTTGTTGAAGATTTAACTACAGAAGCTGCTGCAAGAGTATGTCTTGGAGCAGGTGCTAAGGTCGAGCTAGTCTTATCTCATAATATCAACAATGCTGAAGTACAGAGCATTCTCGATAAAAAAATTGATATCGTCTTACTCGCAGGTGGGGCAAATGGTGGAAACAAGGAGTGCGTGATTCATAACGCTAAACAACTTGCCAGTTCTGCTGTTAAAGCACCCATTGTTTTTGCTGGAAATAAAGACGCTATTGACGAAATTACATCGATTCTTTCTAATGCAAAAAAAGATTTTCATATTTGTGAAAACGTTATGCCTAGATTAAACGTCTTGAATATCAATAGTGCTAAGGACAAGATTAAGGAAATCTTCGTCAAAAACATTATTGAAGCAAAAGGAATCAAAAAAATTGAAAAAACAATCGATCAAGTTATCTTACCTACACCCAATGCTGTTTTAATGGCTGCAGAGCTTTTATCTAAAGGTTTTGATGATGAAGAAGGTTTAGGTGATTTGATGGTTGCAGATTTAGGTGGAGCAACTACTGATATCTATTCAATGGCACAGGGTTTACCTACACAAATGAATGCACTTTTATCTGGACTCGAAGAGCCATTTGCGAAAAGAACAGTTGAGGGAGACTTGGGGATGAGATATTCAGCTCTTGGTGTCTTGCAGTCAATGACTTCTGCAGAAATCAGTCATTGGAGTAAAGAGGGAATTGATATCGTTAGTGAAGCAACAAAAAGACATGATGATATCGAATTTATTTCTGAGACCGACTTTGATTACATCGTTGATGACATCATCGCAGGAAAATGTATTGAAACTGCTGTATCGCGTCATATTGGAACACTCAAGGGAGTCTATACACCCATGGGTATTATGTATTATCAAGTTGGTAAGGATTTAACAAAAACAAATTATTTTATTGGAACAGGTGGAGTTGTTATTAGTAGTAAGGATCCTGTTGCAATTTTAAAGCATGGAACAAAGATGGAAACAAAACCAATGGAACTTAGACCACATAATCCTGAATTTTTACTTGATAAGGATTATATTTTATCTGCCATGGGGTTATTATCAATAGATTTTCCGGAAATCGCTCTAAAAATAATGAAAAAACGCATTGTGAAAATTTAGGAGAAAAATCATGCAGGTTGTCAATAAAAAATGGTCCCTAGAAAAATTTCTAGAGGTACGCAAGGAAGTACTCGCATCTTGGCCAACAGGAAGTTCGCCTTTTTTGGACTTAGATGTTGCTGTAGAGAATCTAAGAAAGGTTCCTGCACATAAAAATTTCGCATTAAAGCTTATGGAAGCAAAGGCACAGGGTAGAACCTATGTTCAACCACGTGCTGGTGTTGCTCTTTTAAACGAACATATCGATCTCATGCGTCATCTAGAAAAGGCTGGCGCTGATTTTTTGCCAGCAACAATAGATTCCTATACAAGACATAATCGTTATGCCGAAGCTGAAGAAGGTGTCAAGGTCAGTCAACAGGAAGGTCGCTCTATGCTCAATGGTTTCCCTGCTGTTAATCATGGTGTTGAAGCATGTAAGGAGGTTCTAGATTCAGTGAACGTCCCTATGCAAGCAAGACATGGGACTCCTGATGGTAGACTTTTAGCAGAAATCATCCATGCTGCAGGTTGGACTTCAAATGAAGGTGGCGGAATTTCATATAATCTTCCATATGCTAAAAATATCTCTTTATCTGACTCTATTTATTACTGGCAATATTGCGACCGTTTGGTTGGTTATTATGAGGATCATGGAATTCATATCAACCGTGAACCCTTTGGTCCATTAACTGGAACGCTTGTTCCACCATCGATTGCAATTTCTATAGGTATTATTGAAGCACTTCTTGCTGCAGAGCAAGGCGTGAGAAATATCACAGTGGGATATGGTCAATGCGGTAACATCATTCAAGATGTTGCGTCTATTCATATGCTACAGGAATTAACAGATGAATATTTAAAAAAATACGGATATAATGATGTATTTGTAACGACGGTATTCCATCAATGGATGGGAGGATTCCCATCCGATGAAGCGAAAGCTGCAGGTTTGATTGCAATGGCTTCTACGGTTGCTGCACTGGCAGGTGCAACAAAAATGATTACAAAAACTCCTTATGAATCTATTGGTGTTCCAACCAAAGAAATCAATGGCTTTGGAATTAGAGAATCTAAAATGGTTGTTACTTTACTTAAAGACCAAAAAATGCAATCTTCTACTTTACTGAAGCAAGAAAAACTGCAGATTAGAAAAGAAGTCACATGCTTACTTGATACAGTTTATGAACTTGGTAACAATTACATAGCGGTTGGCGC
>JAUSOA010000197.1 GCA_030656435.1 Acholeplasmataceae bacterium
GATTTAGATTTGCATATGCTAGATCCATGTGTAATAGAATTCTAGCGACGTCACCCTTGACTTCATCTCTTGGAGTATAGGAGACTGTAGTTAAGGAAACATCAAAAAACTTATTGCCGCGACGTGTATTTTCAGCGGGGTTTGCAGGCTTTAAATTATGTAGGTCTGATGCTACATTAATCGTGCTATTTGCTGCACTAACTCCTAGTAGGGATTGTGGCCAAACGTGTTCTCTATTCCATGTGGATCCATCGTCCCAAACACCTGAGACTGAGGTCCCTAGATAGACAAGAATTAAATTGTTGGGATTATTAGGGTCACGATCTGTATCATCTAATACATATCTTGCTTCACCGTAGTTAACCATTGTAGTTCCAGTATTTACTCTTATTCTTAAAAATGTTCTTAAATCAATTCCAGTTAATCCATCTGCTCCTTCATAATACCCTGTATAGGAGTATCCATCATCAAGTCTCCATATCGCGTAAAATGTGATATTGCTAGACACAGTTCCAGGAAATACAAATGGTGATGTTCCAGTTACTGTTGTTGCCCAACCAACAAGAATATGACCATCTTTTTGTGGATCAGCTATTGGACTTAATGGTGCTCCAAATCGATATTGACTCGCCGAAAGCTCAACACCTTCAGAAATAAAAGTAATATTATATAGATTTCTTTCATAATAAACCTTAAGAATTAGTGAACCATCAGCTTGAATTATTCCTGATAAAAAGCTTAATTCTAAATCAATTGAAAAACCAAATTTTTCCTTAGATGTTTCTACCAATACTCCTGCTCCACCAGTTAATTGATCAGTGGTTACCAGTGTATATGCATCATCAGTTATATTTTGTTCATAATATTCGATTTTATAGCTTGCGATGACCAATACATCGAATTTTGCTACTAATTTGATATTTTCTGTAATTGGAGTATCGAAATCAAATGCGTTTTCGTTATCCTCTACTGTAAACCAACCCGTAAAGCTATGTCCACTTAGCGTTGGACTTGCTATTGGTGTTACCTTATCCCCATCTCTAACCTTGATTGAACTCGTGGTAACTTCATTAATTTCAAAGGCTACAAAAAAGTACTCATATAAACCAATGACCATAAGATAAACATTCTTTTCTCTGGTTTCCCCATTCATCGTTACCTTAAGGGTTAAAATAACCTCGGTGGTTTCATCTGGTCTATTGACTGTCCCAAATTCATCTAAAATAGATGGAGTATCGGAGGTCCATGATAATACTGCAGACTTGTTAAAATCTGTTTTAGTAGGTAATGTAACATGTGTTGTAACTGAATTCACATCATCGCCTTCTGCAAAAATGACGCTGACGCGATCGGTAACACGATCAATTGTATAGTTTGAGCCTTCTAAACAAGAAAAAAGTGTTGTAGCAAGCATCAATATACTCAATATAAAAAATAATTTTTTCATGAAATTCCTCTTTCTGATTTTTTGAGTGCATATCTATTTTAGTACGCTTTGTTATAAATAACAAGACATATCATCATTTGTCCTTAAAAAAAGATGATTTTTCCATTGATGTATAAAAAAACAGGAATTTTTATAATCCTGTTCTGATGGTTGATCATTTAACTTCCTGTAGATTCGTAGTGCTTTAATCCTTTTTTCCACACATATAAACCTGCAAACACCAAAATACCGGTAACTACTAATAAATATCCCATTACATTCAAATATCCTGTTCTACCTAGTATATATAATGCTGGGTAATAAGAGATTAACGCGAATGGAATAATGAATGTCATGAGAAGCTGAATAAACTTAGGATAAATCAATATCGGATACTTAGTGAAATCTGAAATATTATAGGTAATCTGCATTAGTGGATATGAATTCTTTAACCAAAAAGAATTGGAGGATTTAAGTAGCTT
>JAUSOA010000199.1 GCA_030656435.1 Acholeplasmataceae bacterium
CATGTGTTCTTAGCCAATTCAAATCCTTCATATAACCACCTATGGGAAAATACTATATATAACCATTCCCAAAATAGAAGATAATAAAATAATCTTAATTGGTGAAAGTTTTTTATAGAAAATACCAGCAACAACAACAATTAATAAGATAATCAAACCCTTATAATTGAATCCAGCAAAGTCAAATAAAAATTGTTTAAATTGAATGTTTGGGAATATTGCATGAACAATAAGTCCAATAGCAACACTAAAGATTAATCCAATAACTGCAGGCTTCAGTCCTCTAAATGCTTCAGTAACGAATTTACTTTGCAAAAACTTACTGCCAAGTGAAGCAATGAGCAAAATGATAATAAATGAAGGTAACGCAACTCCTAAAGTCGTTGCCATAGATCCAAGTATTCTAGCAATGAATCCATATTCTCTCATGGCATCATTTCCAATAAATGTTGCCATATTAATTGCAATAGGTCCTGGAGTTGACTCGCTAATACCTATGAAATCATAAAGGAGTTCAATTGTGATATATCCTCTACCTACGAGTTCATATTGAATCAGTGGAATCATTGCATACCCGCCACCAAAGGTAAAGAGTCCTATTTTAAAGAAAATCCAAAACAATTGAATGAGCTCAAATATCATTGATCTTCGCCTCCTTTAAATGAATTAGAAAACCGTAAATTACACCTAGAATTGCACCAACAAGAAGAATATATAACACACTAATTGTTGTGAATGTGGATATCAATATCGAAGAAAATAAAATCAGTATACTAAACAAAGTAAAGTGAATCTTTTTAGAAAGCTTAAGTGCTGCCTTAAATATAAGAATAGCTACACCAGCTTGTATACCGTAAAAGGCATAAGAGACTAATGTAATTTCTTTAAACTGAATAATGAAAAAAGAAATGATAGAGATAATGATAAAAGATGGAATAATCACACCCAAAGTTGCTGCAAGAGCACCCATAAAACCAGCAATTTTGTAGCCAATGAATGTTGCAGCATTGACGGCGAAAACACCAGGTGTAGATTCAGAAATAACGAGTATCTTTAGGATATCTTCGTCATCAACCCAACCCTCTTTTTCAACGACTTCCTTTCGCATGATTGGCATCATCGCCAAGCCACCACCAAAGGTCATTGCTCCAATTTTGAAAAAAACCCAAAAAAGTTCGAATAAATTATGTTGTTTTTTCATTTTTGATACCTCACAAATATGATTATAACACAAATAAAAAGGTAATAATCATGGATTATGCTATAATGTTTTTGCAAAGGACGGTAATACCATGAAGAGGTTATTTAACTTATTTACAATCTTAATCCTTATATTTACACTGATGTCTTGCACAAATCAAAGTGAGATTATAGACGTCGTTCCACCCAATATTATCGGTACACAGGAATTCACATATACAATTGGTGATCCTGTTCCCAATTTTTTAAATGGAGTAGAAGCTTTTGATTCTATCGATGGAGATTTAACAAGCTCAATCATTGTTGATGATTCAGATGTTAATTATGAAGCTGCAGGCATCTATAACATCCGTTATACTGTTACTGATTTATCAGGAAACAAAGCGACCAAAACAGTTCAAATCATTGTTTTAAGCTCTAATCAACAAATTGATACGATTCCTCCAGTTATTTTAGGTGCTTCACACTTAACCTATACCATTGGAGATCCTGAACCAGATTTGCTTGCAAATGTTTCAGCATATGACAATCTAGAGGGTAACATTACTTCGAGAATCAATTTGGAATCTAGTAGAGTTAAATACGATAAAGTTGGAGACTATCCAGTCACCTATACAGTCACAGATAGTTCGGGAAATACGATATCAATTACGGTTAATATTTCAGTAGTTGATCCTGAAAATTTAGAAAATATTACGAGCTTAAACATTTTCTACATTAATGACACCCATGGTGCAATCCTAAACAATAGCAGTCAACTCGGTTTAGCAAGAATTGGGAACCTTATTTTAGATGAAAAGAATTTAAACCCAAATAATACTTTATTTATTGCCGGTGGAGATATTCTTCAAGGCTCTGTATTATCTAACTACTTTAAAGGAAGCTCGATGATTGATATCTTAAATCATATGGCTCTTGATGCATTTATTTTAGGTAATCATGAGTTTGATTGGGGACTATCCACTGTTACTGAGTACTTCAATCCTAATACTACGGGAGTTAAAGCTGAGTATCCATTATTAGCAGCCAATGTTTTTTTCAAAAATACAACCACAAGACCAGATCATATTGAACCCTACACGATTATCCAAAAGGGTAATCTAAAGGTAGGAATTATAGGATTAATGGGCTATGGATTAGAATCTAGTATCGCAACTGCGATGGTAGCAGATTATTATTTTGATGACCCAATTGTTTGGACTGGCTATTACGCTCAACAATTGAGACTCAATCATGATGTGGATGTGGTTTTAGCGGTTATTCACGGATCAAGTACGTTTACCAATAGTGGAATCGGTAATTTGACAGGGAACCAAAGAGTAGATGCAGTTTTTAATGGTCATTCTCATCAAAGCTATGTGAATACGCATCTAAGAAGTGGTGTCGACATGCCGATTATTCAATCTGGAGCAAACGGTACTGCAGTAGGAAGAGTAATGATTGAACTCAATCTTCAAGGCGAAGTCATTGGTGCAACTGCAAAAAATCTTTATGCAAGTACTGTTTATGGAATCGATCAAGCATTTGAACCGAGACTTGGCATAAGCAATTCCTACATTGCTGACTTGATTTCAGGATACGTTGAAGAGATTTCACCACTCCTCAATGATGTGATTATCCAATCTGGAACCAATTATTCAAGAGATCAATTAACCTTTTACATGGCAGAACTCATACGTAAGTCAGCAAATGCAGATATTGGGTTCCACAATTTTGGTGGAACCAGAGCAAGTCTATCGAGTCTTCAAAATATAACGGTCGCAACCCTTTATAATATTTTCCCATTTGATAACAAGGTGAAAACAGT
>JAUSOA010000200.1 GCA_030656435.1 Acholeplasmataceae bacterium
ATTAATGTATGTTCCCGATAAGAATCTTGGTGCTTATCTAAAAAAACTATATAACATCGATATGGATTTCTGGCCAGGGTTTTGTTGCATTCATAACAACCTAAGGGTTCAACAAGTAAAATTAATGAAAGAAAAATACCCAAATTATGAATTTATTGTTCACCCTGAAGCACAACTAGATGTAATTGAGATGGCTGATTTTGTAGGAAGTACAAAGGGATTACTTGATTATGTAATATCAAGTTCAAGTAAAGGATTTATTGTGGGAACAGAAGAAGGTATATTGCATCAAATGAAAAAACAAACAACGAATTAAGACCTCATACTTTTGACAGATGCATTGCTTTGTAAAAATATGAAGAAAACAACAATACAAACATTATATGAAGCACTTCGAGATGATAAATATAAAATTGAAGTTCGTGATGAAATCGCTAAGCCAGCAAGAAAAGCACTCGATTTAATGATGAAACTCAGTGTCGAATCATGAAAAAACCATCTAATATTATTATTGTAGGAGCTGGATTATCAGGGTTATATACAGCGCTTTGTCTTGATAAGCACTATAATATCACGATTCTTGCCAAAACAAACTATGAAGACAGTAATTCAAACTTGGCACAAGGTGGAATTGCTGCAGAAATGAATTCTGAACCGGTAAACCTTAAAACACACATTGATGACACCCTAAAAGCTGGACATTACCAAAACCGTGTAGAAGCTGTGAAGGTGTTAGTTGAAGAAGCAAAAGATAACATTGAACTATTACGTAAATTCAACGTTACTTTTGATGAAAACAGTATAGGTGAACTCAGTACAACAATGGAGGGTGGACATAGTACATCCCGTATTTTGCATTGTGGTGGTGATGCGACTGGTAAAACAATGATCAAAGCGCTATATGAAGCGGTTATGAAATGTGAAAATATTACGCTTTTGCAATCAGTAATGGCTGTTGATATATTAAGAAAAAATAATATTATTTATGGTATTAATGCGGTTGATTTGAATAAAAATATGTATACATTTTATGCAAATGATATCATTTTAGCTACAGGAGGTATTGGTGGTATTTATGCCTCAACTACAAACGACCCCATTAGCACAGGTGATGGAATAGCCATGGCTTACAGGGCTGGTGCAATAATTGAAAAAATGGCTTTTGTGCAATTTCATCCAACAGCGTTTTACGACACCAAAGAGATTCATCCCAATCAATTCTTCTTAATATCTGAGGCATTGCGTGGTGAAGGTGCGATTTTAAGAAATATTGAAAATGAAGCATTTATGAAGAAATATCATCAAGATGGAGATCTCGCACCTCGAGATGTTGTATCTCAAGCAATTCACCGGGAAATGTACGACACATGGTGTGACTATGTTTTCTTAGATACAACCCATTTAGAAAGAAAAAAACTTCAAAAAAGATTTCCAACAATCGATCGGTTTTTAACGATTCACGGATATAAGTTAGGTGAAAATATGATTCCTGTTCGTCCGGTTGCACACTTTAGTGTTGGTGGTATTTTTACGGATATTAATGGCGAAACTTCAATCCCACATCTTTATGCTGTCGGTGAATGTGCATCAACTGGTGTTCATGGTGCAAACCGTCTCGCATCAAACTCACTACTTGAGTGTGTAGTTTTTGGTAGAAGAATTGCAAATAACATTAATATAAAAATTCAAAAACCATCAATAAAAGTACCGAAAAATCATCTTGTTGTTAACCACGATTATCCTTATGGTCCAGTTCGTAAAAAACTCCGACATTTGATGGATGAATTCGCTGGTATTGTTCGCACCAAAGCTGGGCTATTAAAAGTTAAGGATGAACTTCTTAATATGGAAAAATCACTAAAAGCATACCCTAACAATACAATTGCTTACTACGAAACCATCAACATGGTCACGGTAGCTCAACTCGTTATCAGTGACGCATTAAATAGACCTGAAAGCATCGGTTGTCATTTCAGATTGGATTAAATTAATTACAGTTATAGTTTCGATATATTTATCTAAGAGTTTTAGAAAACTCCCTCCTCTTCAGGTGGCGGGATGAATTGATTCATTTTACAAAAGATATTATAATATTATATTTTGTGAATTGGGGTTATATGAAAGAAATAGGCCAAATTTCCATATGCATTTCGGTTGTACTTTTGATCCATAACCGTTAAATTAATAATATACTAACGCTTTTGGAGGTGTTCAAATGAAAAAAAGAATCAATGAGTTAACAGTGAATGAAACCGAAGAATTTATTATCCTACTAAAAACTCGCTTTGAGAAAAATATGAACCGTCATCTAGAATTATCTTGGGCAGAAATCGCCATGAAGCTTATTAGCGAACCAAATAAGCTTTTCTCTCTTTATGAAATGGAAAAAACTGGTGGTGAACCAGATGTTGTTGGGTTCAATCAAAAAACTGCTGAATTCATCTTCATTGACTGCTCAAAAGAGACTCCAGCAGGCCGTAGAAACGTTTGTTATGATCGAGAAGCACTAGATTCAAGAAAAGAATTTAAACCCACCAGTAGTGCCATAGATATGGCAAATGAGATGGGTATAGACTTATTAACTGAAGAGGATTATAGATATCTTCAAAGT
This sequence comes from Acholeplasmataceae bacterium, assembly GCA_030656435.1. GTDB lineage: Bacteria > Bacillota_I > Bacilli_A > Acholeplasmatales > Acholeplasmataceae > Peloplasma. The sequence goes on from JAUSOA010000200.1 coordinate 2,612, forward strand.
CTTGAAAAATTTGATTTAAAAACCTCTAGCTGGGTAAAAACTCCTGAGAAAATTCGTAAGCTTGGTGGTGCTCTTTTTTGTGACTGTAGATATGATCAGGTATTCCTATACCATAATGGCGCATCTTCATATTACGGTGTCAGAGGTTTTCGAGGTTTGTTAAAAGTTTAAAAAACAAATGAAAGTAAGCGACTTTTGATTTATAATTAAATTGTAGAATCATCAATAGATGAGAATAGTCATTTCTTTATATCTACGAGTCAGTATTTTAACCATTCTGCAAGCTAAGCATTATGCTTTTATGTCATACATGGTCTTTTTTTGTTATACTAACTCAATGAAAAATCTTATTCAATCAAGGAGAATCCTCAATTATGCAAGATTTCAATCCAATCATTCAAACAAAACGACTTATTTTAAGACCATTTCGATATAGCGATATTGATTCTATCCATCTTTATGCCTCAAATCTAGAAATCACTAAATATATGTTATTTGGTCCAAATACGTATGAGGAAACATCTAGCTTTGTTCATCTCATTATCGAAACATGGTATAAGGAGAGTCCAATCAGACACTATGAAATGGTTGTTGAAAAGGATGGAACTGTTTTAGGTGCAGTATCCATTCATTTAGCTGAGGATTTATTAGAAGGAGAAATGGGATGGATCTCTCATCAAGAGTTTTGGGGTAAGGGATATATCACAGAAGCTGCATTAGCTTTGAAAGAATTTGCTATAATAGAGTTGAAGGTAAAAAAATTAATCGCACATTGTGATTCAAGAAACATATCATCAATGCGTGTGATGGAGAAAATAGGACTTAAAAAAGCAGAACTTACAAAAAATGTGAGAAGAGATAAAAAATCCGGTGAGTATATTTACGATGAACTTAGATATGAACTTCTAATCGAATCCTAAACAATTACTTCAAGTGAGGAGTCATCATGTATACAGAGTTATTTAAACGTTATCTACCAAAAAATGAACAGGAAAAAGTCGATCAAGAGCTTATATTGGACTTTATCAATCGAAACCCTGACGCCTTATATCGAACAAATCTTTGTGCACATATTACATCATCAGCATTTGTCGTTAATCCAAAGATGACAAAGATTTTATTTGCCTACCATAATATCTATGATTCTTGGTCATGGTTGGGTGGACATAACGATGGAAATTCTAATTTGCTAGAAGTAGCAATGAAAGAAGCAATTGAGGAAACAGGTATAAAAAAAGTTACCCCGTATTCAAAAGATATTTTTACAATTGATGTGATTTATGTTAAAAATCATATCAAGAAAAAGAAATATGTACCAGATCATTTGCACTTAAATGCGACTTTTCTATTGATTGCAGACGAAAGTGAAGAGCTTTCCATCAACCCTGCTGAAAATAGTGGTGTCAAATGGTTTGATATTGATGACGTTTTAACTCATATCTCAGAGGATCGAATGAAACCAATTTATCAAAAAGCCTTTGATATCATCAAAAAAATCAAATAAATAATTGTAATCTACTTACGATAAGGAGCTACCTTGTGAAAAATACATTAATTGAAGTGTCTTCCATTTTAAATCAAGAATTTCTTGTTATTCCGTTGCTTTATGGCTCATTTGCACTTCAAGAAGTATTAGGTAAAGATTATCAGGCAAAAGATATTGATTTATTAATTTCTAATGATGTATTAAGAAACAAAATTGATTTGATTCAAGCATTCGTGATGAAGGGATTCACCTATATCAATAAAGAGGTTTTGACCTTTGAGAAGAATGGAATAGAAATTGAAATATCAAATCTTGAGCAGTGGATAAAAAATTCAAATTGGAATATGAATGAAAACATCTTAGTTAGTCAAAAAGAAGTTCGCTATCATCTTTTGAGTGCGAAAAATCTTGAAAGACTTTATCTATATTTAACAAATGATAAACGAAGATCGAAAGAAAAGAAACAAAAAGACCAAGAAAAATTAAGCGATTTGAAAATGTTTCTAGAAAGGTAAATCAATGATTACTTTTAGAAAGGCAAGTAAAGAAGATGCTGATCAACTTGGATATGTGCATTATGTGTCATGGATTGAAACCTATAAGGGTTTAATTAGCGATTCCTATTTAAATCAAAGAAGTCCTGAAAAAAGTGCGAAGATGTTTGAAAGAACAAATTGCGAGCACATTTTTCTTGCTGAGGATAATCAGGTTGTTGTTGGTTTTGTGAATTATAATTTCTCTAATGATAGTGATTTAGATCAATATGGGGCAGTCTATGCCCTTTATGTTCTTAAAGCTCATCAAGGCTTAGGT
>JAUSOA010000201.1 GCA_030656435.1 Acholeplasmataceae bacterium
CCTGTCTTTTATGCTGAAAATAATGAATCCATCCTAGATCATGACCTATTAGAGCATGTTGCAAATCTATTTAACGAATTTGGATCTGATGTTTGGTATGAAAGAGAAGCTGTTGACCTACTTCCAAAGGGATATAAGCATCCAGGTTCACCCAATGGAATCTTTAGAAAAGAAACAGATATCATGGATGTTTGGTTTGATTCAGGAACTTCACATTCTGTTTTAACAGCAAGAAATCTTCCATATCCTGCAGATCTATATTTAGAAGGATCGGATCAATATCGTGGCTGGTTTAATTCATCCTTAATTACTGGTGTTGCTGCATTTGGTGCTGCACCCTATAAAAGAGTCGTGTCTCATGGCTTCGTTTTAGATGGTCAAGGCAGAAAAATGAGTAAATCCTTAGGTAATACTGTGGATCCTCTTATGGTGATGAAGCAACAAGGTGCAGATTTACTAAGACTTTGGGTAGCAACTGTCGATTATCAAAGCGATGTTAGAATCTCTAATGATATGATGACTCAAATCGCTGAAGGCTATAGAAAAATAAGAAATACATTTAAATTTATGCTTGGTAACCTAGATGGATTCAATCCAGAAGAAGATTACATCGGATTTTCAATGAGAGGTCAATTAAACCGTGTCATGACACTTAAGTATTATGATTTAGTCAAAACGGTATTAGATGCCTATGAAAATTATCAATTTGATAAGGTTTATCGAACTGTAGTTCCCTTTATGACCAATGATTTATCAGCATTTTACCTAGATTATACAAAGGATATCCTCTATATCGAAAAGGAACATGATTTCGAAAGAAAATCAGTTCAATCGACACTTTATGATATGACACTCGGTATTTTAAAGCTATTAACTCCAATTCTTCCACATACAGCATCAGAAGCTTATCTTACACTGCCATTCGTTCATTTAGAGGACGTTTATCTAGAAAGAATGCCAGAAACAAGCAATAGAGAAGATGACAAACTGATGAAGGCATTTGAAATCTTTGAAGGTGTTAGAGAAGTTGTTCTAAAGAAGCTTGAGGATGCGAGAGAACAAAAGGTATTCGGTAAATCACTTGCAGCTCAAGTCGAGCTTACTGTCACTCAAGAACAAATGGATGCTATCAAGCATTTAGATATGAAAATTCATCAAGTACTAATCGTTTCAAAGGTAAATCTACATTTAGGAAAAGAATTAATGGTTTCAGTGAAGCCTGCTGAAGGACACACTTGCGATCGTTGCTGGAATGTTGTTGATCATGTTCATGAGAATGGATTATGTGATCGTTGTTTAAAAGTGATAGGAGGAAAATAAAATGAATATTTTAGTTGTCAATGATGATGGATATCAAGCTGAAGGATTAAGTATACTCGTTAGAGCATTGCAGCCCTTTGGTAATGTCTATGTATCCGCACCTAAAACGCATCAAAGTGCAAAAAGTCATGCAATTACGATTAAGAGTCGTATTGAAACTTTTTTAACTACTCCTATTTTTGGTTCAACAGCAACACTTGTTGTTGATGGAACACCAGCAGATGCAACAAGACTAGGACTCAAGGTTTTTAATGTTGATTTCGACCTTGTCGTTTCAGGAATCAATTACGGGCAAAATATAGCTAAGGATATATTATATTCAGGCACTGTTGCAGCAGCAATAGAAGCTAAAATACTTGGAGTTGATGCGATTGCAATTTCTGCACATCACACCAACCTTCCTTACTTATATGATGAGACTATCAAGCTATTTGATGAAATACTTGAAGCTAAGCTTCAAGAGGGACCTGGCATTTTAAATATCAATTTTCCAAGAGACACATTTGCTAGACCAAAGGGAGTCAAGATCACGAAAATGGGTCTTCGTCTTCAGCATGCAGAGTTTGTAAAATCGGAAAGACCTGATATTTTTCATATCAAGAGTTCAATTATAAATTATCAAGAGCATGAAGATTCGGATGTTACTGCCTTTGATGATGGTTTTATTTCAATTACACCATTATTGATTGATCGTACCGATTATAAGCAAATAAAGACAATATTAAAGACTTAATAAAATATATTATGAATATTATGTGATAAACTAAGAATAGGGTGGGTGAATCTATGGCACAATTTAATATACATTTTTTCAAAGAAAAGAGTCGCAAAATAGATTTGGAGCAATTAATCGCCTTTTTTGAGAGAGTCGAAGGGATGACTGTTGAAATGGACGAAAAAAGTGTTCGTTTTCTCTATGTCCATCCAAGGCTTGGCTATGAATCCAAGTTTGTGATTACTCCAAAATCTCAGGTTCCAGACATTTATCGTTTAAGTCCGAAGTTTTTGGACTTGAATTTTCATATGGAAATGCCAATCCTAACTCCAGATTATATCGCAAGACATTTATTTGAGCTTGTAAAAAAGGTATCTGATACCTATGATTTCCATATTTATAATGAACTATTTGAGGATGTACTACCCTTTAAGATGGATGTTGTCTTGAAGGTCTTTAATATGGTTAAGGAAGCTTATATTGCGAAAAATCCGATTTTATTATCTGACTATCACTTAATGTCAAAGGATAAGCTCCATTCTATATTAAGATATCTAGATGATTTGTATGATTTGCAAAAATATTACAAAGAACTAGATACCTATGTACCTAGATACCATTTTTTAACTACAGAGAAAAAAGCATTAGTGATTGGAATCGAATGGAAGGAACATACAATGACTGTATTTCCTCCACATGTTGACTATATATTTTATCGTGTCGGAAATGAAATCAAGGTGGTCTCCTATTTTGAAGCGATTCCTTTGATTGAAAAATATTTACAGGATGTTCCTGGTTTTATTAAGGGAACTAAGGTCGTTATTAAGAAAACCTCAGGTAAGGTTTTTAAAATTATGAAGAAGCAAAAATTTATGAAGATCGATCACACCTTTGCTAAGGAAAACGTAAAGAAGTTATTAGATTAGAGGGAGCACCACTTGCAAAAAAAAGTTTTTTATCATGTTATCGGATTTGTACTGGTTGCATTTGGAATCGTAGGAATCATATTTTCAAGACTTGGAGCATCTCCAATAGATGCATTTAACTACTTTTTATACACACTGACTCCGCTTTCCCTAGGGACTGTCGCGGTTTTACTTGGATTAACTGTATCACTTGTGTGCTTTTTGATAGAAAAAAAGAAGGATATGATCTATTCTGTAATCTTTTTATTCATCATTGGTATCCTAATTGATTCATGGAAGTTTCTATTCGAATTTATACCTGCTGATGTGCTCATATCATTTTACTTTAGAATTCCGCTCGCTATATTTTCATTATTTGTTGTTTGTTTTGGTGTGGCAATAACGATGACCACAGGGTTACCCAGTTTACCTTTTGAAAGGCTTTTATATATCATCAACAAAAAGGTAAAAAGCATCAAATGGACAAAGATTATGATTGAAGGCACATTTTTCATTTTTGCAGTCATCCTAGGAACAATCACAAACCAATTATTCGAGCAAGTCCATGTATTTACAGTCGTATTGGTCATGTTTACTGGACCACTCATTTCGATGTTTATTGACATCATCAATAAAAAGAGAATCAAAGGAGAAATAACTTATGCTACTTAATAAAATGATTGACCATACAAAACTTGGAGCAAGTATCAGTAAAGCTCAAATTGATCAGCTTCTCGATGAAGCAAAAACCTTCGATTTTAAAAGTGTATGCGTAAACCCAATTTGGGTTAAATATGCTAAGCATCAATTGAAAAAAACAGACGTTTTAGTTTGTACAGTTATTGGATTTCCACACGGAACACATAGTGCAAGTGTAAAAGCATTTGAAGCCGCTTTAGCAGTTAAGGATGGCGCAGATGAATTAGATATGGTCATTAACGTGAATGCCTTAAAATCAAAGGACTATCACACAGTTCTTCATGAAATTAAAGGTGTTGTTGAGGCATCTGAAAAAAGATGTGTAAAGGTTATTATCGAGACCTGTTATTTAACTGCTGAAGAAATTGTTAAGGCTTCAGAGCTTGTATTAGAGGCAGGAGCTCAGTTTGTTAAAACATCCACTGGATTTGGTACCTATGGTGCAAGAGTTCAAGATGTTAAATTAATGAAGGACACTGTTAAGGACAAAGCAGAGGTCAAGGCATCTGGTGGTGTCAGAACGTATGAAGACGCACTCATCATGATCGAAGCAGGAGCTACAAGAATCGGGACATCAAATGGTGTCGATATAATGAATAAAAGGAGAGCGACCAATGATACCAACACCTCATATTGAGCTGGAAAACAAGGATTTAATCGCCAAAACAGTTTTAATGCCAGGAGATCCTTTAAGAGCTAAGTATATCGCAGACACATTTTTGACAAAGGTAGAAAAGATTAATGATGTTAGAAACATGTGGGGCTATACAGGTTACTTCGGTAAGAAGAAAGTAACCGTGATGGGCTCAGGCATGGGCATGGCATCTATAGGAATTTATTCCTATGAACTCTATAAGTTTTATGAAGTAGAAAATATCATCAGAATTGGTTCTTGTGGAGCATATTCTCCAGAATTAAAACTTTATGATGTTATCTTAGTCAAGGATGCGTATTCTGAATCTAGCTTTGCTAAAACAATGGGGATATCCTCTAGAAAGATATTACCGGCAACCAAATCCTTAAATAACAAAATTATACGGGCAAGTGAAAAACTTAATATTAAATTGCATGTATCAACTGTTCATTCATCCGATGTATTTTATCGTTTAAAGCATGACGAATTCAAGGATATTCACCAAAAATATGGAGCTGACGCAGTCGAGATGGAGTCATTTGCATTGTTTGCAAATGCTAAGGCACTCGGGAAAAAGGCAGCTTGCCTTTTAACTGTATCAGACTCACTTGTAACACATGAAGCAACAACTTCTCTAGAAAGACAGGAAGCATTTACCAAAATGATGGAAGTTGCACTGAATAGCCTATAATGATTTTCATTCGAAACGATTATAAGACAATACAGTTCGCAGTTTACTTTACAGATGCCGATAACGAGAAAACTCGAGTGCATCGTTTTTTGTTGCCTAAACTACTTTCATCGCATACTATTCAATTGGCAAGTCGTATTTCGATGAATCAAAAACTAGAAGATCTTTATGGAGCTTATTTTTCTACACGTGTTGAACAACTTGGAAATTTAAGTGTTATTTCAATCGTATTTACCATTGTAGAACCCAATATTGTTGAGGATGAGAATTTACTTGATCAAGCGATTCTTCTCTTGAAGGATGTTTTATTTCGAGATGATCAGTTCAGTAAAGAAATTTTTAATGAAGAAAA
>JAUSOA010000007.1 GCA_030656435.1 Acholeplasmataceae bacterium
CAGAAGTTTCTTTTCTAAAGGACAAGGAATAATTTTCATTATTGCCTTAATTGTCCCATTTTTACCAGAATTACTTTTACCATTTATAATCGAAAAGAAAAAAAAGAACAATATCACATATGTTACTTTTAAAATTGTTAGTGTACTAATTAGTGCGTTTTTGATTGTTTTTCTTTTCGGTGTATTATCAAAAATTGGAAGTTTAGATGAAAATGCATCCATTCTGTGGCAATCAATTTTCATAATTATTAGTCTAGCATTTGTAATTTATTTGTATGCCGTTACAAAAATGGATACACATCATGATTACTTTGCTGTTTATGATGATGTACCCTATGGTGAAGAAGAAAAAGGAAGAGTATCAGACTTAGAAAAAAATGCAAAAAACAGAAAAAAGGTAGGTGACATAAATCTATGAAAGAGATTTATTTATTTGAACTATCACAGCCTATAGGGTCGTTTTACATTGGGAAGATAATGAGTAACGATTTGATTGAAATTGCAGTATCTGATACCAGAACTACTAAAGGTATACAGAGAGTATTGAACTCACAAAGAACAGAAAGTATAAAAAATTATTGTAAAGATCCTGATGCTATTTTTCCAACTCCAATAATCCTTGCAATAGATAGTGATGAGGATATAGAAACAGATTCGGACAATACTAAATTTTCTTTGGAAAAGGTTAATAATACCGGTCTTTTTAAATTCTCATATAACGATGACATAAAAGCTTCGATTCTTGATGGGCAACACAGACTATTTGGCATAGAAAAATCAGGAATCGATTTTGAACTGCCAATTGCTATAGCATTCAACCTTACATTAGAGCAAAAAGCGTATATTTTCTCCACCATAAATAGCAATCAAAAACAAGTTGATAAATCTCTAATCTATGATCTCTTTGAATTATCTTCTTACAGAAGTCCGCACAAAACAGCCCATTATCTGGCCAGATTATTCAATATTTCACTAGATTCACCATTTTACGGAAGATTAAAAATGCTAGAAAAGAGAACTGATACTGCACAATCATTGTCTCAAGGAACTTTTGTGAACTATATAACCAGCCTTCTTATTAGTAATAATCCTAAGCAAGATATGATAGATATTAAGAACAACAAAAACTTATTAGATAATATAAAATATCCATTACGAAAATACTTTATCACAGAAAAAGATGATGCGATTTACAAAATTCTATTCAACTATTTTTTGGCAGTAAAAGACGTGTTTTTTGAAGAATGGAGTGATTATGAAAACTATATACTTTCAAAAAGTACAGGTTTCGGGGCATTAATTAGAGCAGCGAAAGAAATAATACCCATGGGTGAAAAGAACAAAACATTAAGTTATACATTTTTTGAAAAGGGGATAATCGAGTTTAAAAATTATCTTAAAACAGAAAATTTGAAGTTAACATCTTCCGAGTTTCCCTCAAATCATCAACAACAAGTTCGACTCTCTAAGTTAATCATTGATTCTTTTTTCAAATGCAATTTTGATTCGATATGATTCATCAAATTTTAAATAATTAGTAGGTTTATGAACATAGTCTTGTAAATAAATAAATGCTTTATTGGTTTTTCAATAAAATGTTTATATAATTTGATAGAAGGTATAGAGTTTAATTCTTCCCCAGATATTGATAGAATAAGGTTCAATTCAAACCCGGTTATTAACACTGAGGAAAATAATTCCTTAGATATGACTATATCAAATTCATTCGAGAGTTTTCTTGCAATTTTCATATAATTATCAATCATGTCTGATAACTTTGATAGTTTTTCGATTTTAAGCAAAACATCAGAAATCTGTCCATAAATCTCTAGACTTTCACTTAAGGTTTGACCTTCAAGACTCCCATAAAGCCTTTCTTTCTCCAACTCAAGTTTGGCTAAAGTAGGCTTTTTCATTTCTTTAAGTTCTGCTGTTATAGTAGCTTTATTATCAACCAGATATTTAGCCATCTGCATGATACCTTCTTTAATATATTCAAATCGAAGATATACTCTTTGTCCATTTTTACTACCTAGCAACATTTCAACTTCGTATTTCTTACTATGTTTTTCTATGATCCTTGTTAAATACTTTCCTAAATCGACTGAATAGAAGTAGTAAGCATAGGGACTGATAACATGTGATTCACCTTTATGGTCATTTTTAGTTTTAGAGCTTCTAATCTTCTGAACCATATCAAATTTATCTCTTGAGATAATTCCAGGATGGTTATTTCTGACTAAATACTGATTGACTCTGCCTAATCGATGATCATGATTTTTAATAGATTTTCCATATAAAGTCTTTTGTAAGAGACTATCGCCAGAATACTTTTCGTTGGTAAGCATCGTTTCCAATGTAGACTGGCTCCATCTCTCACATCGTTTAGGTGATTTAATTCCTTTTTCATACAATATATCAATCATAGCTTTATAGCCCATACCTTGAAGATAACTATCAAAGATGAATGAAACGATTTTCGCTTCATCCTCTTTGATGGTAAATATTTCCTTTTCGATATGATAACCATATAGCCTTGTTGTTGTATTACCACCGCGTTTCATTTTCTTCATGATTGACCATTTGGTATTAGTTGATATCTGATGTGATTCCTCTTCAGCGTATGCTGCGAGAATCGTTAACATGAAATCAATCGTTGGATCTAATGTCGACATATTCTCTTTCTCAAAGTATATTTCAATCCCAACCTTTCTTAATTCCTGAATGGCTTCTATGACATTAATTGTATTTCTACCAAATCTTGAGATTGATTTAGTAACAATCAAATCAATACCACCAGCACGTGCTAAATCCATCATTTTTTGGAGACTAGAGCGTTTGTTTGTCTTACCTGACTCTTTATCAGCATAGATGCAGATAAGCTCGTAATCGGGGTTTTTGAGGATACTTTTGGTGAGTTCTCCAACCTGGAGTTGATAACTAGAATCTTGTTTACCTTCTAACGTGGATACTCTTGCGTAGATCACGACTCTTTTCTTTTTCTTGATACCAGGTACTACAGGGATTGCGATAACTTTATTCATGGAGGATTACCTTATAGTTAATACCTTTCCTTAGTTTGTAATCAATGTGTAAGTTTTCTAAAATGACTGGACGCTTCGTCTGTTCTTTCAAGAGAGGAAGTAGTTCATGGGTTTCGTGTGCTTTTGATAAGATACAGATGAGTTCACCGGATTGGTGAATGATAAGTCCAAAGAGTTTCTTATAAAGCAATAGAGGAATGTCTTGAGTTAAATCCTTCTCTAAATCTCTTAAGGTATTGATGGTTGAAGTATTCCGATGGTGATGTAACATATCCTTACGAATCTTTTTAATTTCTCCATCTAGCATCTTTTCTTCATGCTCAATTTTGGGTAAATCATAGGGTTCAGTACTTGCTTTAATATTGGTGAGTTCAACTTTCTCTTCTGATAAACGCTCTAGTCTTTTGTATAGAGCATTTAAAGGATATGTTGGTGTTAAATAGTCAATAATTCTCTTAAAAACTTTTGAATCAGATATCATATCCTTTATCGCTTGATCAATGGTATCCTGAACAAGAGTTGCATCTAACCAAGATGCAGCACATTCTTTTGGATTTCTTGGATTATGTTTACAATCTAAATTAATCTTAGGAAGACGTCCAACTTCACCAACATGATGACGTTTTAAACTCCTACCACATTTCTTACAGTAGATGAGATTCGTTAAAGGATACTTTGTGACTAGGTTCGTTGAATATCTAACTTTATCGTTATAAATGGTTTGAGCAATCTCAAATACAGCAGAAGGGATAATCGCTTCATGGGAGTTTTTGATGTAATACTTATCTGCAAGGTTGTGATTAGGGATTTGTTTATGGGTTAAATAATCCAGTGTGACGGTTTTTTGTAAGATGGTATTCCCAGTGTACTTCTCATTGGTTAAAATGCTTCTAACACTGGAATAACTCCATAAGGGTTTTGTACTTGAAGGGATTTCCTTATCTTCTAAAATCTTTCTGATGTCATTGATGTTATAACCTTCGATGAATAAAGAGAAGATGAGCTTAACAATTTCTGCTTGAGTATCATTTACAATTAAACTCCCATCTTCTTGTTTATGATAACCATAGATTTTAGGAACATGAATTTGTCCTGCTTTAAACCTTTTTTCAATCGACCATTTCACATTGGTCGATATACTTCTGGATTCTTCTTGTGCGATTGAAGAAAGAATGGCCAATGTAAAATCAATCTTTGGATCATCTGAATATAGATTTTCTTTTTCAAAGTAGATGATGCAGCCGATGAATCTAAGTTCTCTTACTAGAGATAAGACATCAACTGTATTTCTTGCAAAACGTGAGATGGACTTTACCAAGATTAAATCAATCTCTTGATTCCTAGCCAGTTCAATCATCTTCATGAACTCAGGACGTTTCTTCGTTTGAGTCCCTGATATGCCTTGATCAGCAAACATACCAATGAACGTCCATTCCTTGTTTTCTTTAATTCTAGTTGTATACTCATCAATTTGAGCTTTGTATGAGTTGATTTGGTCTTCATCATCTGTGGATACTCTGGCATAAGCACAAACTCTTTTCTTTCTAATCTCACCACTATTATCTGCTTTATTGATTTGTTGATTCGCTTTAATCACTTCGACGCTTCTCATGTTTAAATCCTCCTAAATTATGTGTTGTTTGTTATATACCTTAAAGTTCATGCTTTGTGTTGCAAAACTTAATTTCTTTTCCATTTTACTTGAAGACTTTCGAATATTTGGGGGTCAAACTGATGACTATTGAAACCTTTGCAGAAAAAAGATAACAAGTCATCAGTTTGACCACCAAATAAAACAAATCATCCCTGTACAATAGCAATAAAGCCATTAGAAAGGATGATTATCATATGGAAGAATTTTTGAAAGTTAACGAAGTAGCAAAACGTCTCAGAGTCACTAAAAAGACCATTACAAAATACATTAGGGAGGGTAAGTTGAAAGCCATCATGATTGGGAATCAATACCGAGTCTTTGAGTCAAGTTTAGATAAACTGATTGACAAGACAACAAGAAAGGGCAGTGATTCCAGTGAACAAGATTGGCATACATTACATCAAGGATGAGAACTATAGGGGATTAGGATTAGATGAAAAGAGAAATCTGTAACAACCACTTTATTAATACCATGTACTGGATGTGGAATCTAGGTCTTAAGGGTAATGAAATATTTGTATATGCTTTGATTTATGGCTACTCACAAAATGGGCAAGGGAAATACCATGGAACCATTGGATTCATAGCAGATAGGCTATCTTTGTCAAGATCTCAAGTCTTTAGAATATTAAATACTCTAGTTGAAAAAGACCTCGTTAAAAAAACCGAAGTCTTTATTCTGGGTAGCAATCAGAAGTCAATTGAATACACTGTAACGCTTAATGAATATACCAGTATCAAAATGACATCCCCTGTCGCAAAATGCGATACCCCCAGTAGCATAATGCAACCACCCTCCATCGCAAAATGCGACACATATAATAAAGATTTAGATTTAAGGGTTATAGAAAAGGATTTATTAGATAAAAAAGATATATTAGAGAAATTAGATAAAAGTAGCAAGCTAGAAGATGAAATTACATTTTCTAATAATCATGTTTTAACCAGGTACTTAATCAATTCAAGATATCTCACCAAAGCAGATGAAATGGAATTCTTTAGATATGATAATTTCTTCAATAAGTTTATAGGTAAGAATGGGTATGAGTTTGATGATTATAAACTCTATGTTCAGTACTTCATCTATAGGAATAAAGAACGGATTAAGAACCGGGAACTTAAAGATGAGCCAGTAAAGAATAAATATGGATACTTCATAACAGCAATGGAAAGTGCGAGAAAAGAGTTTCAAGAAAAGAAGAATACAAAAGTATCTCAGTTACACTAATTGATAAATTTCATAAAATTACAGCTTGTAATGAATGAGTTTTAAAATCAAATCGCATTTTAGCTATAAAAATGGTAAAATATTTAATAACAATTGATTTTTTATTTTTTATTGGGGGTGCATATGATGTACGAAAAATTTGATGAAAACACAAGAGTGAAATTTCCAGCAACAATACATTTTTTACGTTTAGGCTACATATATCAGTCATACAATGAGGCTCTAGCCAATGGTGAAATAGACTTTAATACTAAAATATTCACTAACCATTTTAGACAAGCTATAGAGAAGATTAATCAAAGAGAGTTCTCGGATGAGGAAACAAAAGATATAATTGATGAAATTCATCAAGTGCTAAAAAATTCCGATCTCGGAAAAGAGTTCTATAACTGGTTGATTAGTCCTGTTGGTAAAGTGAAACTTATTGATTTCGATAATTTGGATAACAATCTTTTTCATGTTGTTAACGAATTAAAGTTTGGTGAGCAAGAATTAGGACATTTTAGACCAGATATTAACATTTTAATAAATGGAATTCCAATTGCTTTTCTTGAGGTAAAAATACCGAATAATTTTGGTGCTATTCAGGTTGAATTTGATCGTATGGTTAATAAACGATATGAACAAGATGAGCATAAAAAATATTTCAACATGATTCAGCTCACATGCTTTTCTAATAACATGCCATATGAGTCTGAAGATGATCGAGATGATGAGCCGAAAGCGGGATCATTTTATTCTACACCAAATGGCAATAAGACCTTTTTTAATTTTTTCAGGGAAGAACAAAGAATAACAACAGGTTTTTCAACTGATAGTTACGAGAAAAATCAAACAATATTGAGAGACAATAAATACGATCCTAATGTTGTCAATTCTGAAGAGTTTAAGACAAACTTATCTGTGACTGCACCATGCAATAGTTTTATAACATCTCTATTTGAAAAAGAGAGATTGTTTTATCTTTTAAGATATGGAATTACATATGTGGATCAAGCACCTCTTGAGAAGCACATTATGAGATATCCTCAATTTTTCGCTACAAGAGCTATTCTAAAAAATCTTGATAAAGAAGTGAAAAATGGTATAGTTTGGCACACTCAAGGTAGTGGAAAGACTGCTTTATCTATTTATTGCAATAGATTGCTACATGACTATTATGAAAAAAAAGGATTTCAAGTAAGATTTTTTTATGTAGTAGATAGATTGGAATTACTTACCCAAGTCAGCAGAGAATTTGAGAAAAGAAATTATGATGCTATCCAAGTGGACTCACGTGACAGTTTTTCAAGTGAGCTCAGTAGAGCAGTTACTGCTAATGCAACGCCTACATCTCTAGGAAATTGTGTTGTAGTTAATATACAAAAATTTTCAGATAGCTTGCCAACAATCATAAATCCATATGGTGCAAAAATTCAAAGAGTCTTTTTTATTGATGAAGCACATAGAAGTTATTCAAAGGGTACAGGTGAGTTCTATAAAAATCTTATGCTTGTCGATAGAGATGCAGTTTTTATTGCACTAACCGGAACTCCTCTATTAAATAAAAACGAGCGCTCAAATCTAAGGTTTGGAGATTATATTCATAAGTATTTTTATGATAGATCTATACTTGATGGATATACACTTAAGATAAAGAAAGAAGAGATGGAAACTGTAGCTAAAGCTGAGATAAAAAGAAATTTGGAGTTAGAATTAAAAAGCCGAGATACAGCTAAAATACTAGAATCTGATGAATATATAACTGCTTTGGGAAAATACATTGATAATGATTTCCTGAATTTTCGTTATATAAATAATGACTCAACAATTGGAGCAATGATCGTATGCAACTCTAATCCGCAAGCTAAAAAAATGCAAACTTGGTTTGAAAAGAACTCGAAGTTTAACACTAGATTAATTATCAGTGATGAAGATATACCCTCTGTGCAAAATAAACAAAACCAACTAGATTTTAAGGACTATAAAAATGGGATAGATATTTTAATTGTACACCTCATGCTGACAACCGGCTATGATGTCAGTAGACTTAAAAAAATGTACTTGTTAAGAGCCCCTAAAGAACATACATTACTTCAAACCATTTCTAGAGTGAATAGACCTTATAAAAGTCCAAATGGAAAAACTTATCAATATGGTTATATTTCTGATTTTGTAGATATTACGGAAGAATATGACAGAACTATTACTCAATATTTAGAAGAACTTAAAGCAGAAACAATTGATGATGAAGGTGAAGGTACAAGTCCTGGCAATCTAGTGTTTGATATTTCCAAAATAAATAATAAATATAATAATGCGATTAAGACCTTGACTAATATAGCGGATATAGAAAACTTGGAAGAGTTTAGTCAACTATTAACCAGAATAAACGATAAAAACGCATTGTTTAATTTAAGAAGACTTATTAACATAATTCTCGACTGTAAAACCGAGTATCTACTGTCACGACAAGATGAAGAAGCTAAAAAAATTGATAGAGACCGGTTTAAGAAATTGGTCAAGCTTGTTCAAAATAGAATTGACTTTCTTAATGTTGCTTCAAATCCGTTAGAAGTAATGTCACTACTAAACAAGGAAATAGTTGAAATTGTATTTATGTTTGTAAAGAGAAGAACTACAATTTTGGATATGAGTTTAGTTTCGACAACACACACAATTACAAAAGAACGACTAGAAAGATTGCACAATGAAATCGGACAAATAAAGAATAAAGATGATTCTCGAGTTGTTGAATTAAATGAACTACTCAAGAAACTATTTGAAAAGCTTAAGATTGCTGATTTAAATAACATCGATTCAATTAACGTAGATTTGCTCATTGCAATCAACGAAGTTAAGAGTATTAACGATGAGAATGACAAATTAGCTGCAGACTTTGAGGGTAATTTCGCTT
>JAUSOA010000202.1 GCA_030656435.1 Acholeplasmataceae bacterium
ATCTTTCAAAACAACCTGAGCTACCTAAATATGGGAAAGCAGAGCCCGTAAAATCATTTCAGGGATTTACAAATCTTGATGCTGAAGGAATCAAGAATTTACATCAAAGGCTAGGTCTTGCAATGAAATTAGATGACCTATTATTGATTCAAACATATTTTAAAGGTATAAAAAGGAATCCTACAGAAACTGAAATATTTGTCTTAGATACCTACTGGTCTGATCACTGCAGACATACGACATTTGAAACAATCTTAGAAGACATTCAAATTGAAGATCAACAATCAATGCCATGGATCAAAAAAAGTTTACTTAGATATTTTGAGCTTAGAAAGCTTGTACACAAAAAAGATAAACCAATGACTTTAATGGATATAGCGACACTCTACGCTAAATATATGATTAAATCTGGTTTAGCAGATGATATTGAAGTAACAGAGGAAGTCAATGCATGTAGTATTAAAATAGAAGTAGAAAATGAATTATACCTATTGATGTTTAAAAATGAAACCCATAATCACCCAACAGAAATTGAACCATTTGGTGGTGCATCAACTTGCATCGGTGGAGCAATTAGAGATCCTCTTTCAGGGCGTGCTTATGTCTATCAAGCAGCAAGAGTTACTGGGGCTTCCAATATTCTTGCTCCTATTAGTCAAACAAGAAAAGGAAAGCTTCCGCAAGCAGTCATCACCAAAAAAGCAACCGAGGGATTTAGTTCATATGGAAATCAAATTGGACTTGCAACCACACTAGTAAGAGAAATATATCACAAAGGCTATGAAGCAAAAAGACTAGAGCTTGGAGCAGTAGTTGGCACAGTTAGATATGATCATATTCAACGTGAAAAGCCTTTGCCAGGCGATTTTATCATTTTAATAGGTGGTAAAACAGGTCGTGATGGAATTGGTGGAGCAACAGGATCTAGCAAGGCACATGACATAAAGTCTATTACCGAAGCTTCTAGTGAAGTGCAAAAAGGCAATGCACCTATTGAAAGAAAACTTCAACGATTATTTATGCATCAAGAGATTACAAGAATTATTAAGAAAGCTAATGATTTTGGTGCTGGTGGAGTTGCTGTTGCTATCGGAGAACTTGCCGATGGAATTACTATTGACCTAGACCAAGTACCAACTAAATATTATGGATTGAATGCAACTGAAATCGCGATATCTGAAAGTCAAGAACGCATGGCAGTCGTTATCGATCCTAGGGACTTAAACATATTAAAACATTACGTCAATCATGAAAACTTAACACATCATCATGTAGCCACAGTTACTGAGAGTAAGAGACTAATCATGGTTAAGGACTCCATAGAAGTTCTAAATATTGAAAGAAGCTTTCTAACTACCAATGGGGTTAGACAAAGCACTAAGGCATTCATTGAGAAACCGTTAGAGATTCCTTTATCTCTTTTAAAAACTACAGAGATTTTTGATGATGCAATAACTCAAGCCATTCAATCGATGAATACTGCATCTCAAAAGGGTATGATAGAATATTTTGATTCCACGATTGGAGCAACTACAGTTTTAATGCCTTTTGGAGGAAAAACACTTCGCACTGAAGTGGATGCATCTGTTCAAAAGCTACCTATTAAAGATATTAAGACAGATGTTGCAAGTGTTTTAACATTTGGTTTTAATCCTGAAATAACCTCGTGGTCACCTTATCATGGAGCTTATCTTGCAGTAGTTGAAGCAATCTCAAAATCACTTGCAGTCAATAGTAACTATCGGAAAATCAGATTCTCATTTCAAGAATACTTTAAAAAATTAGGAAATGACCCAAAGGCATGGGGAAGCGTAACTGCAGCACTGCTTGGAGCCCTTCAGGCTCAAGAAGATTATCAAATGCCTGCAATTGGTGGTAAGGATAGTATGAGTGGAACATTTGAGGAACTTCATGTACCTCCAACCTTTGTTGCATTCGCTGTTACAACTGCCCAAGCTTCAAAAGTGATTTCACCTGAGTTTAAGGAACCAGGGAATTACATCTATCTTTATAGCCCTCCGTGCACAAACTATTTACCAATTGCTAACGAATTAATAAAGGATTATGATTTCATACAAAATAATATGAATCAAATGAATATTATTAGTGCCAAGGCACTTCTACAAGGTGGGTGGCTAGAGGCAGTGCTTAAGATGTCTTTTGGAAATTCATTAGGATTAGAATTTGATCATCATATCGATATATTTGATGCTACAACGACAAACTATGGCGGACTAGTCATTGAATCTCGTATACCTATTGAAAGAGTGAATTTTAGATATCTTGGTGAAACCATAGATAACCCACGCGTCATTTTTCATCATCAATCCTATCATCTTGATCAACTCCACGAGAAACACTTAAGTCTATTTGGTCATCTTTATCCGACATATAAAGAAACCAATGAAAAGTCTTCAGCAATCCTTGATGAAAGAATAAAAGAAGTCATTACTAAAGAAGAAAGTAATATTATACCCAAAGTATGTATTGCAGCCTTTCCTGGAACAAACTGCGAATTAGATTCTAAACATGCATTTATAGATGCAGGAGCAGCAGTTGACATCGTTTTGTTTAGAAATCAAAACCAAAAGGCTATCGAAGAATCTATTATAGAGTTATCCAATGCAATCGATCAATCCGATATCTTTATGATTCCTGGGGGATTCAGTGCAGGAGATGAACCAGATGGTTCAGGTAAATTTATAGCTGCTATTTTACTCAATCATAAAATTAAGGCATCGATTGAAAGACTTCAAGCAAGAAAGGGTTTAATCTTAGGAATTTGCAATGGATTTCAGGCATTAATCAAATCGGGATTGCTGCCATTTGGAAGGCTTTGCGATATCCATGAAAATAGTCCTACATTAACACTAAATACCATTAATCGCCATGTCTCAAAAATGGTTAGGACAAAGGTAATATCCAATCACTCACCATGGTATCAAAAAATCAAACCCAATACGATTCATGTCATCCCAGTTTCTCATGGTGAAGGAAGATTTTATGCCAATCAAGATATTTTAAATCAAATGATTCAAAATCATCAAATTATCACTCAATATGTGGATTCATCCGGTATACCAACGATGGATGGCAATTATAATCCAAACGGGTCTATTTTAGCAATCGAAGGTATTGTCAGTCCAGATGGTAGAATACTCGGGAAAATGGCACATTCAGAGCGTTACGGTGATCACTTATATAAGAATATATATGGAAATAAGCAAGAAAACATATTCAAAAGCGCTGTCGAAGCAGTCAAAAGGGGAATATAAAAAATGGAACTAATCAAGCAAGAAATGATTTATGAAGGAAAAGCAAAAATGGTCTACAAGACCAATTCAGATGCATTTGTAATTATCTATTACAAGGATGATGCTACAGCATTCAACGGTCTAAAAAAATCGACTGTTCATGAAAAGGGAATTATGAATAATGAAATCACCCATATCATCTTTGACTATTTGAATTCACAAAATATACCAACTCATTTTGTTGAAAAGCTCAATGAAAGAGAACAATTATGCAAGGTCGTTGATATCTTTAAGATAGAAGTCATCATTAGAAATGTGATTACTGGTAGCATGTCTAAAAGATTAGGAATTAAGGATGGCACTGTACCTGAAAATACGATTTATGAAATGTGCTATAAAAATGATGAATACCAGGATCCCTTAATTAATGAAGATCATGCACTCGCACTCAATCTTGCTACAAGAGAAGAGCTCAAGAAAATTAAAGCATTGGCATATCAAATCAATGATATGCTCAAGGTATTACTCGATCATATGGATATTTTACTTGTTGATTTAAAGCTTGAATTTGGAAAAGATCAAGATGGCAATATCATTCTTGCTGATGAAATATCCCCAGATACTTGTCGTTTCTGGGACAAGAAAACACTTTACAAACTAGATAAGGATCGCTTTAGACTTAATTTAGGTGGTGTTGAAAGTGCTTATGGAGAAATACTAAAAAGACTGAGAACACTTTAGGAGAATATGATGATTAAAACAGTTGTTAAACATCAAGAAATGCATGAGGAATGTGGCGTATTCGGAGTCTTCAATCACCATCAAGCAGCACTACTTACCTATCACGGTTTAAATGCTTTGCAGCATCGAGGCCAAGAAGGTTGCGGAATGGTTTCAAGTGATGGAACTATACTAAAGCAATTCAAGGGTGAAGGCTTAGTCAAAAACGTCTTTAAGAAAAAGGACATTGACTCACTCAAAGGAATTCACGCGATTGGTCATGTGAGATACTCAACAAGCGGTGGCGGAGGAATTACCAATGTCCAGCCCTTTCTTTTTCAATCTCAAAATGGTCCTTTAGGGCTTTGCCATAACGGGAATCTAGTTAACGCTAATAAGCTTAAGGGATACCTAGAACAGCATGGTTCCATTTTTCAAACAACATCAGATTCTGAAATCATCGCGCATCTTCTAAAAAGACAGCGTGGTAGCATGCTATCTCGCATCAAAGAATCACTCATTTATGTTGAGGGTTCTTTTGCTTTTTTGTTTTTACTCGAAAATGAACTTTACCTCGCACTAGATAAGCAGGGACTAAGACCACTATCCCTAGGAAAAATTGGAAAGTCTGGCATTGTAATCGCGAGTGAAACCTGTGCACTTGATGCAGTCGGTGCGAAATTCGTTAGAGATATTTTACCAGGGGAAGTGCTTAGAGTTTCTAATGATGGTCTTGAATCTGTCTTTTATTCTGAGGACCGGAAGCATCAAATGTGTATGATGGAATATGTCTATTTCGCAAGACCTGATAGTCAAATAGAATCTATTAATGTTTATCAAGCAAGAAAGAATTGTGGGAAGGTGCTTGCCAAGGAATCGCCAGTTGAAGCGGATATCGTTATTGGTGTACCCGACTCAGGAATGAGCTCTGCCATTGGTTTTGCTGAAGCATCAAATATTCCTCTAGAACTCGGACTCATTAAAAATAAAACAGCAGATCGAACATTTATTGAGCCCAACAAGCTATTAAGAGAACAAGGGGTAGCCTTGAAGCTATCTGTAGTTAAATCAGTAATCAAAGGAAAGCGAGTGGCTTTAGTTGATGACTCTATCGTTAGAGGAACGACTATCAAGCAATTAATTACTTTGATTAAAAAAGCAGGAGCTAAAGAGGTTCATGTAAGAATAACATCTCCTGAAATCAAGTACCCATGTTTTTATGGAGTTGATTTTTCGACCTATGACGAGCTTATTTCATCAAACAATACTCCAAAACAAATCAAGGATATGATAGGTGCTGATTCGATTTCATTCATCTCGATTCAAGGACTTATCGAGGGTGTTGGAAGAAAAAAAGGTGCACATTGCACCGCGTGCTACAATAAAATATATCCAACATATCTCTACGATGAATTAAAGCTAGCCAATAAAGAAATCAAATAGGAGGATATATCATGAGTGATGCATATAAAAATGCTGGTGTTGACGTCAATAGAGGCTATGAAGCAGTCAATCGAATTAAAAAATATGCTAAAGGGACGAATAGATTAGGCGTAATGAGTCAAATTGGTTCTTTTGCCGGTCTTTTCGATTTGAAGCCACTCCAGATGAAAGACCCTGTTTTAGTCTCTGGCACAGATGGTGTCGGAACAAAATTACTGATTGCACAAAAGTTTAATCAACATGATACAGTTGGACAGGATCTAGTTGCTATGTGTGTCAATGACATCATTGCATCCGGAGCTACTCCACTCTTTTTTCTTGATTATATAGCAGTTGAAAGAATAGACCCAGATCATATTGAAGAATTGATGAAGGGTATCTATAAGGGATGTAAGCTCGCTGAATGTGCATTAATAGGTGGTGAAACTGCAGAGATGCCTGACATGTATCATGACGGACATTACGACTTAGCAGGATT
>JAUSOA010000211.1 GCA_030656435.1 Acholeplasmataceae bacterium
ATCTTTAATCATGATAATAGTGTTCTCTATCTTAGCCAAAGACATCCATGCTTCACTATATTGCTTGTTTTTCAGCATACCAAAAATTTCCACATACTGCATTCTTATCAGCATGAATTGTTTTAAGTACCACAATTCATTTGCTAAGGTACAATTGCTAATTTTCGCTTCAACAAGTTCATTTTGTACAGATTGTATTAGTTCAAGATCAACTCTTATTGGCCAATCACTAAGATTCTTAACTATCATGTCCGTCATCATTGGCAATATCCTTGATATTTTTCATTGCTTCTTCTAACTTTGTCGCATCGCCTTCAAAATTAAAATCTATAGTTCTTGAACCTTTTCTTACCTTGATAGCCAGTTCAACCTTAACTTTCCCGGGGTCCTTTTTTCCTCTTTTAATTTTGTCGGTGATAAAAGAAACAATTAATCCTGTAACAATTGGTAACAAAACATAAGTAACTGCTATTTCAGCTAACCTAATCCATTCGTGATGCATAACGTTTTCGTTATAGTAGTCATCAAATGCTAACTTCATGTCTCTATTGGATTGCACTTTTAAATAGTTATAAAAATCTGTTGTACCTTCAGGGTAAGTATAGCCTTCCTTGCCTCTAAATCCTATTAGTGGCACTATTATTATCTGATTGTCGGTAATCTCACTAAGACATCCTCTAACATATTTGTCTTCAATGAGCTCTATATCGTTTATGATATATTTAATCTCGTCCATTTTAATTCCTCCTTTGTTTAGATTCAATAAACTTAATTGACACACTAGAATATTTTTTCAAAATCGAAGTTACGTATTATAAATACAACTTCAAAATTTCTATAATGAGTTTACTATAATCAATTCTTGTGCAATCGAAAGTAATTTTTCACTGCCAACATCAATTAAAGGTTCATACATAAAGCTGTTTACATGAATAAATGATGGAGCAACTGTAACGGCTCTGTCATATAACTTTTTTTCATCCAATGTCAAATAATGGAGGGATAGTCGCTTCAGTTGTTTTGTCCAATTTTGACCAGCAGCAATAATTGGATTTGCACCTGCGTTGTTATTTCTGTATTTTTCAAGCAGAAAGTAATCTGAAGCCAACCTGATAAAGAGACCCAAGATTAACTTCTTTTTAATATCACTTTCAACAACTGGACTAGTGATGTTTTTTGCTTCGTGGATTAACAAATCCCAATATGAAGTTGACGAAGATATACTAGTATGCACAATTCCATTACTCGAATACACTGAAGATAAACCGTTCAAAGATAACGTGGATGTGATCAAATTAAAATGAAGATAATCACAAAGCATAGTATAATTTGGAGATGTGTCTCCTTCTTGTAATTCAACAAGATTTCTTAAAAATGGAATTAATGAAATTAATGAAGGGATATCGTTTCTAGTTTTCCAATCTCTAAATAATTGAAAGGACTCATAGTCTGATGAATTAGCAATAAATAATGAAACATCCTCATTTGTATCTAAATATGCAAAAAGTCTAGAATTGAGATTTCCCCCTAGAGAAATGCAAGTAGATCGATAAAAATCAAAATTATGCGTAAGTATAATTAATTGAATATTGGTATCAGAACTCAACTCTGATAAATATTCAATCATCGCATATTTATTTTTATAGTCAAATGAATCGACAATATCATCAGCTATTATAGTATATGGAATTCCAATCATGTTTTTTAATTTTATTTCAAATAGAAAATATAGAATAAATATAGCACGTTTTTCTCCAGAACTGAATCTATTGAAAATCTCATCATTTATTTCATTCCCAGAAGTTTTTAGCACCTTTATAAATACTGGTTCCTGTGTACCAACAATCGCATTAACCTGATTTGAAATTGCAATATCAAAATACCTATTGTTGAATCTTTGATTATATGTTTCAATAACACTTCTCCAAATTGATTCTGTTTTCTTTGCTTCAATATAGATCTTGTCAATTTCAAGTTTAGCTACTTCAATATCCTTTCGTAGCAGATCCATTTCGTCTATAAATTTTTCAATTTTCTTGAAGATTAGGTCGATTTTAAATTCTGATGGTTTTGCTAATTTTTCAAGTAACCATTTGTTATCTGTAATTGCACTAATAATTTCTCTTGAATCTTTATTTGCATCTAACACTTTTTTTGCAGCTAGAAATGAGTTTTTCATTTCATCCGAACCATACGCAGTTCTTATAGAATCTTCGATAAGCTCATCTACACCCTGTTTATCTAAATCCTCATCATTTATGTGAAGCATATGTCCTGCCTCATAGTATTTATTTGTTACAAGGCTTTTATGCGAATTTTCTAGTTGTGTAATTCCAAAAGTAGCACTAAATATTTTTTCGTTAAGTTTAACATCCTTAAGCTTTTGAAACTCTTCACATTTTTGTTTAAAAGTATTGTCATTAAGTATTGGTTCTGTCTTTGCATTAAATAATGAAGAATAACTAATAGTTGAGCAATCATCTGTGATGAAATTATGCATTGTTGTGAATACTGAATTAATTTTCTGGAGTTCACTTTCTCCATGAAACATACTGAAAAATTCGTCAATCTTTGTGTTCTTAGCACCTTTTTTTTCTTCAAGAACATTCACTGCAAATATTGTTTTAATTAAGTCGAGTTTATCTTTGATGGATGCCATTTGCACTTCATATTGCTTTTTTAATGCAGTCGAAACAACTATTTTAGCCATTTCTTTATCTTTAAAAATTGTATCAAATATATCTTCACCTTTAAAAATAACTAAATCTAAATGTTTTGGAGTTGTACTTTCCGTTATGGAAACACCATTATTTTTGATCGAAAAGGAAGCAGGGATACCATTGAAAACATCTCTAGGGTTTTGATCTAGAGATATAGCGAAAAGACCATCAGTGAGGGATGATTTCATAACACCATTAGGCGAATATATTATTGTGTTCTGGTTAATCAAATCACAATTACTTAATTTTTTTATACCAAATACGCTCTCTAGTTTACTAATTTCAATCACGTTTCTGCTCCATTTCTAATCAATAAAGATTGAATAACCGATGAGTTCTTAAAATAATGGTAGTGTCAAGAATTATGTGTAAATGACTTCAATTAAAGTATTATGAATTGTCTTTAGTGCCTTTGGTTTTTTTAAGCACGACTTTTATTAGACATTTCATTCAGCTCAGCAGTCACAAGTTTAAAGCCTTTATGGATTCTCATCTGGAATCTCTGATTATAGTCACCAGCATAAGTGCCGATGAATCTGATGAGTGAATCCTCATTCGGAAACTGCTCCTTACGCTTTGTGTAACGCTTCAGATGCTTATTGAATCCCTCGATCAAGTTCGTCGTGTAGATGGACGCTCTAATCTGTTTAGGGAAAGACAAAAAGGTAAATAGAGATGGATTACTCTTAAATCTGTCAGTGACCTTTGGATATCTTTTATCCCAGGTTTGAATGAATGCAGCAAGCTTTTCTTCAGCAGCATCCAATGTGTCTTGGGTATAAACCGTCTTTAGATCACTTAAGACCTCTGCTCTATCTTTCACTCTCACTGAATGGGCAACATTTCTAGATAAATGAACCCAACAAGATTGGTGTAAGGCTTTCGGAAATACATTGGATATCGCATCTTTAATCCCTGTTAATCCATCAGTAACAAACAATAATGTTTCCTCAACACCTCTAACTCTAAGATCTGATAAGACGATCTCCCAGTTATGGGCGGATTCGGTCGGATAGAGGCTATATGAAAGGATTTCTTTATACCCCTCAGGCGTGATTCCTAAAGCGAAGTATAAAGCTTCTTTGGTGACCGTATCTCGTCTGACTGGTAAGTGCGTAGCATCTAAGTAGATCACCGCATAACGCTTAGATAACGCTCGATGATTGAACGCATGGATATCGCCCACAACTGCAGCGGTGATGTTAGAAACGGTCTGCTTGGTGTAGTGATGACCATACATTTTATCAATGATGCGTGATATTTCTTCAGTGGTCATCCCGTTTGAGTAGAGGTGAATGATCATGGACTCTACGGTGTCGTTCTGTCTCTTATAAGGTGTTAACGTCTGATTCTCAAACTCACCGTTTCGATCTCTTGGAATCTTGAGACTTAACTCACCATACTGTGTCTTTAATGTGCGTTCATAATAGCCGTTTCGGCTATTTCCCGAGTTGAATCCCTTACGATCATATTTATCGTAATCGAGGAATTCTCTGAGTTCAATCTGAAGCAGCTGATTCACTGCACTCTCGACATGGTATCTAAATATTTCAGTGATATCTTTACCTTCGAGTAGCGTTTTTAAGAGTTCTGTTGTAAAATCATTCATGAGGGATCTCCTTCTGTATAGTGGTTTTTCGACAACTCTATTATACTAAAGTGAGATTCCTTTTTAAATTCTATTCAGTTTTCATTTACACAAAATATTTTACGCTATGAATAATGGTAGTGTCAAGAATTATGTGTAAATGAAATGAATTAAAGTATTAAGAACTCTCTTTAGTGCTTTTAGAATTTTGAACGCGACGTTTAATTGAACATTTCATTCAGTTCAGCAGCCAGTACAACACTGATTTCTCGTGTATATATTTTTTTAGCGCTATTTACATCTTTGTTCCTTAGTGTATTTCACAGTGACCCCAATGACTACATTATTATTCTTTAATGTACCTTTGTATATTCTGGGGTGTCTACTTTTATATTACCAGTTCAAATTTTATGGACTTCAAAAAAATCGCTTTCCGTATTTTGGACGTCCCACCATACGGTACCCGTCAATGACAATTTTGAGTCTATAGGGGGGGGGAGATAATTATATTATTATATTTGTTTTCTTAAATATTGGCTTGTGTCGAGCATTTATACAGATGGCAATCAATACTTGAATCAGCAATAAAAACGCCACAGAAAGGCTGTTTAACCTTAATGTTGCGTTGTTTCTGTCTTGTATGGATTTTTACTGTTAAACGTTATTATCGAATACTTCTGGCATCTCTATAGGGTGAGTTTCATGAATATAAACTTCTTTACTCATATGAGTCTGAATACTTCTAACGTATTTGATAACATCGTTAATATCTTTGAAGGTTCTCGACTCAATTGGCGTTAACTCGACATGATGATCATCAAATTTCAAAACATTTACTATGAAATTGAAGAGTTCTTTTCGATAAGTAATATAGATTAGTTCATGATTCTTCATGCTTTTGAAATCTTCTTTTAATCTACCGATCAGTTTGCCATTGGTTGTTTCATCAGCATAATCAGATATCAATAAGGCTTTGTAGTACGTAGGAAAGTTTCCATTCATCAAGTTATCTAAATCAATCATCTGATTCTACCTCTTTTCCTACCTCGAGATCAAGAACCCATTCATCCTGTTTTTCATCTAGTTTGCGTTCCATAAGATCAAGTTCATCTTTTCTATCATTGAATGATCTCCCAAACCTAACTACCAATAAATACTTAGCACTATTTAAATCTGGTGGATAATATTTCTTAGTCTTTACTATCTTCTTCTTCGAACGACCATTTTGATCTTCAATTAACGTTTGAATCTCCTCATGCTCAAAACCCATAGCCTTTTTATAGATAGCACCAATGAGATTATCTTTCATGTCTAGTTCGCCTTTTGCAAATGCTCTAGCAAATTCTACATGCTTGTTTTTAAGTTTTTGTAATGTCTTTTCTGATATACCTAAAACAGTAGCAATCTTCTCTTGGATGACATTCTTAGCAACTAACTCTTCAATTGTTCTTAATTTCTCTTTTAATATCCCTTGGTTTTCCCATCGTTCGAATGAATCTAAAACCCTTGCCAAATCTAGTGCTCCTTTAGAGGGGTAAGTCGCTCACCCTTTCCTCACCTATACATTATATATTGGAGCCTATTTTTACGATAGACATCTAGTGGCGACGTTTGCACAAAATTCATCTGATACATATTTGATATCTATTGCATTGAATAAGTAATCCATTTATTTCTGATAACATGCTTCACACGTCCGCTAACATAGATTATCGGTAATGAATAGGTTTTCCAAATAAAAACACCAAGCGTTAGCCTGATGTCATCATATACATTTAAATTGAAGATAAAATACATTGTAATATTTATCTGTTTTTGATTATGAAGTATCCGCCCGTCTTGGGAACCCCTTCAAATTTAATCAAAGATTTTTTCTTTAAGTCTGCAACCCTATTTTCAACAATATTTATCGTTAGTTCTTGATGTTGCTTTTTAGCTATTTCTAATATTCCAGGAACTCTTAATCCAGGATGCTCTTTGATGATTTCAAGAATAATTAACTCGAAATCTTTTGCTCCGTCGTTTGCTCCGTTTACTCCGTTTACTCCTTTGGTTGCACGCTCATGAAAATTCATGTTGGGAAGTTTGACTGTAAAAAAGGTATTACTTACAACAAAGAGAGCAGTCTCATTAAAACCTGGATAAGCATCCATGATGCGTCTTAACCCAGTTCCATAATTTTCAATTAAGTCTAGTTTTCCAAAAATATTGATCAATCCAGGATTTCTGAATGTTTGTTTACCCTGTAAAATGTCTTCAAGTGTAACTCCGCCAAATATTCCACCTGGTGAGGAAATTTCAACTCTATCATCATAAAACTCTACTTTTATATTGGATGGTCTAGAATAATCTGCATGACATAAAGCATTGATAACAGCTTCTCTTAAGGAAACACCTGGAAATGATTTTATTTCAATTCTCTGAGGTTGGTAATCAACGATTTTTGCTGATGTGTC
>JAUSOA010000217.1 GCA_030656435.1 Acholeplasmataceae bacterium
GCTGTTCAACAGCAAATCTTGCCTTTGCATAGTCAAGTGCTGAAGCATCTGCTCTATTTAATATTTGTAGATCTGCAAATGCAGTCTTAAATGTATTATATTCTGCTGTGCTGAGTGAACCAAAGCCAGCAAATAGTTCAACTTTTTGATCAAGGACCATTTCTGAAATACTAGTCAGTTCAGTAATGGTAGTAAACTTATAAATGGATTCTACGATTGTTAAAATGTTATTGAACTCTTGACCAAATTTAAAATCGACGACTCCACTATCTGGATCACTCATTAAGGTCTTGGTTACAACTTCTCTTAATTCTGGATCTTCAATCATGGTTTCGATTAACATTGGACTAGCGATTTCAATGGCTGCATTGACAATAGCGGAATCTTCAAAAATCTTACCAACGATTAATCTGAGTGAACCCATATGATTTATTGCGATATTATCAATGACTGTATAATAGTTTGGATTATCGCCAAGTAGGCTTTCTGCTCCAAGCTTGAGTGCTTCTGTATAAATCTCACCAACATTTAGAATTTCATCTTCCCAGTCAATTTCAGCTAGACGAGTTTGCATTTGTTCAGCTAACTCTGCACTGATTTGACTGCCTGAAACACTGTATAGTCCAAAATCGACACCTAATGGAATCGATTCAATGATGAGTTGGATATCAACAAGCTTAACAAATAAGTTGTTAATCCATTCTTCATTTTGTGCTGCAACAAATGCCTCTGGATCTGCGCTTGCATTCATCAAAGCAACTAAATCAACATCTCCAAATTCATCAGAAAATATAGCTTCAATAAAATCAGCTATACGATATATTTCCCCATTATCTCCGGTAAAGAACTTAGGATTATCAATAATGAAACCTAAACGATCCTGTAGGTATCCTTCAACTTCTTCTGGAGCAATCCACTGAATCTGTTCTTTGACTTGATCCATTGTTGTTGCTAGATCAACTGCAGCTGAGATTAGGGATAAAGTTTCCATATTTCCAAGTGCTCTAAAAATATTAGCTAGTTTTTCTGCTTCTGCAGGGGTAAGCTCAGCTAGTAATTCTGGGTTATTTGCATAAGTCATAAGCTCTGATACAGAACCAAATTCTAAGGTAGCTTCCACAATTTTATAAATATTGTTAAATTCAACTTTCCAGTCGATATTTACAAATTCATCAATTGCTGCTTTACTCTTGGGTCTATCATCAATGCTAACTCCTCCAATAAAATCAGGAAGAAAGTTTTCAACACCATAGCGTGTTGCAAAAGGAATCATGTAACCAAGAAGGCTTGAATTCCCTATATGATTGAATATTTTTTCAACATAGACTAAATCATCTTTTGAAACGTCCTCAATTTTGAAATCTTCATCTAAGAATCCCGATTCAAGGACTGCTTTACCAACACCAATAATACTTTCAAGTTCACCAGCCCAGTTAATCTCGGTTTTTTTATCGCCTTCAACAACTGTTGTTGTAAATACCATATCAAATAGATAGCGATCGATAGTTTTACCACCAATAACGATTTGATTAGTATATGCAGCTAAACCGTTTGCATTCATTTCGTCTATTTGCGCGAAATAATCCTTGATCATGTCACCCATGGCTCCATCAAGTCCGGGTATTGCCATTAGGTCTTGATTGTCACTACTTAATGGTTGCGTACCATTTGTTGCTTGAATTGGAAGTACATCACCAAGTCCTCCGATAAAGCTTGACATAACAAGAATTGGTAATAAGAAAATAAAAGCAACCACAGCGCCACGAACTCCACCCATCATTCCACCAAAAATACGACTAAAAATATTTTTTCTTAGTCGTTTAGAAGGGGTAAACTTTTGTTTACCGTTGTTATGTGATTCAAATCTTTGTAATTGTCTATCATTTTGTCTTTTTAGTAATGCTGGAAGAATAATTCTTTTCCAGATTGGTTTGAATATAATAAGTGTGAAAAAACCTTTAATGATTGGATAAAGGGAAAAGAATCCGATGATTCGAATCACTAAATCTATGATTGCAATAATAAAAGGTGTGACAGCTGGATCGAATAGATAGGTAGTCACCTCAGTTGGCAATGTAAAACCTGCCCTAGCAGCAATCATTTCAATAACACTTTGGAGGGTTCTCCCTCCTGTAAAAAAGATGTTGATTGACATAAGTGAGACTAGCCAAAGAGTTACGAAGGTCATTACAATACTGACGATTGTAAAATACGTTGACTTGCTTGTTCCTCTGAGAAATCCTAATAGAAAGTGTATGGCTACAAAAAATCCTATTACACCCCATTGCATCATTAATAACGTTGGCATATATATTCCGCCTTTCTCAATCAATTGCTTAAGACTATTTTAACAAAAAAAATAAAAAAAAGGCCATTATATACAATAAAATATAAATACCTTTATATTCTTTTTGCATATTTAGCCATTTTAAGCGCTTATTGACTTGTGGGGGTTCACATGAACCATGCAATGAATGACATCTGGAAATTCGAATTCTACTTTATGGTGCACCGTTTCTGCAATTTTATGTGCAACTTCAAGGGTAATATTTGACTTCACACCTATTTCAACATCGACATAACGCTGTGTCATATGCTTTCTTACCTTAAGGTCATCAACCTTAAGAACTCCATCAATAGAAAGAATCACTTCGAAAATGGATTTGATTTCCTCTTCTGATGGTGCTTGATCAGTAAGATAGGATATTGAATCTTTTAAGATTTGAACTGCAAGTCTTAAAATGAATAATCCTATAATAAACGATGCAATGTAGTCGAAAATAATGAAATTAAACTGTGCAAGAGTTAATCCTATCAAAGAAAATAGTGTTGCCCAAGCATCTAATAAATGATTTTTTGAGTCTGCTTTGAGTGTTGGACTCTTATATTTTTTACTAATCCTTAAATAGTACTTGAACAGGATAACTTTTACAACTAAAGATAGAAGTGAAATGATGACGGTAAAGATATGTGGTGCATCCACATTAGGATTATTCATATAATTGATGATTGATGTAATCGCGTTGATTCCAATAACAATTGCAGTGACGAAAAATATGATACCGAGTACAAAATAGGCTAAACCTTCATATTTTTCATGTCCATACGGATGGTCATGGTCTGGTTTTTTAGTAGCGAGCTTTAAAACAGCTAAAATCATAATGCTGATGAAAACATCGGAAAGTGAATTCAGTCCATCACTAAATAAAGCTTGTGCATTCCCCCATAGACCGAAAGATATTTTAATTGCAGCAAGAAAAATATTGACTGCTAAGCCAAATGCGACTGCACTTAATATTTCTTTTCTACTTTCTTTTGTCATGTTAGCCTCTTAGTTGCGATATTTTTTATATGAATCATCTAAATCAATGATTTCAAACTCAGTTTCAAAGCCATCTAGAAGATGGTATTCACTAATATGCTCTACAGCATCTGTATTACCTTTAGTGATTTTATCATAGGTTGTACCAATGTGTAGAATCATTTCGATTAGTTTTCTCATGTCATAGACATTCTTGATTCTTATTTCTGCATACTCGAGCGTTTCATAATCGTTGTAGAAATATAGGTCTACATATAATTCATCTAAAATTGAATCCTTATAGAGCATGACATCATAGGAAAGCGTGCTTAAAAACATACGTTCAATTAACGCTTCTGTTTGTAAGAGATCCCTTCCTTCCATTGCTTGATAAATGTTATAGCTAACGTTATCTAGCAATTCAGATAATAGAATTGGATCGGATTTAGTTTTAAAAAGAGTTTTCATTACTCGGATCTGTCCACCAAATAGCTTTTGGTATTCTAAATCGAGCTCTAATTTTTCTTCTTTTGTCCAGTCATCAAATCTCATATTGACTCCTTATGAATTGTTTTCTAAAAATGCAATGATTATTTCTATGGTGAGTTGCTGTTGATAATCTCTTGTAATTGAAGCTATGCCATCACCCTTTTGTTCTCCGTAGTGACCAAAATATGCGTGATTGCCACCTGATATCCTATGGTACTCAGTATTATTTGGTAATAAAGACTTGGTTGCTTCCACTTTTTCAATATCTAATACGAAATCTTGATCTCCATAAATAGATATAACATTGATGTTTGATTGTGATAAGTCGCTTGAATTAGCCGGATATGAAGCAAGCAGAATCAATCCGTCTATCCAATTTGGATTTTGACTTAAAAAGATTGAAGCAGTTGCCCCACCTAAGGAATGACCCATGATATACCAAGGTAAATCAGATGGATAGGTCTGATATATATTTTTTGCTGCATTACTATTTAAGATGGCAAGCTTCAGGGGCATTGATACTAGGAATACACGAATACCTTCGTTTTTTAAACCGTTTAGAAAAACTGCATATGCTTTTTCATCAACAAATCCACCTGGATAGAAAATGAGATTAGCAATCGCTTCATCTGGTTCAAAGATATATAGGTTATTCGTTTTGCTAATCGACTCCATTACTTCTTTGGCTTCAATTGTAGGCGCATAGGTGACAACTTTTACGTAAATGAGTATCCCTGATATCAGTAGAATAAAAACTGAAAGTATAATCAGTAAGATTTTTTTTATGTTTCTCATATTTTTCCTTAACTAGTTGATTTTTCTAATTTCATCAACGACATTCGATTTTTTATCCTTGTATACATCTGACTTAATTCTAAATATTTGAACTTCATTATTTAATAGACCCTCATATTTCAAATAGGTCTCAGTAAATAGTGTTGCCTCTAATTCAGAAGAACCATCATCTAAAAGGATAAACGCCATTGGCTTTCCTTGTTTGGTTTTAATGCTTTTAATATTTTTTATGTATGCAAGTGTTAAAATCTCTGATTTGTCATTTAATGCGGATAGGGGCTTCAAATTCATTTTTTGAATAAGCTCTTCATATGCATTAATAGGATTATACATCAAATTGAAGCCAAGTGCTTCTTTTTCGTACTGAGCTTTTTCAAAGAATGAATAATCCTCAGTTGTTTTGAGCTTGAAATCTGTGATGTATTGTTCATATCCTGCATCTTCGATTTGCTTGTGGTAGCTCATGGTTTGATGGTTCAAACCAAATGCATCGAGAGCACCACTATGAATAAGCATTTCTAGATTCTTATCGTTGATCTCTTTTTTCATCCGGAGCTTGAAATCCTGATAATCCTTGAATAATCCGTTAGCTGTTCTCTCAGATATTATTTTTTGTACTGAAAGTCTACCGATGCTTTTAATCGATAATAGTGGCATATAAATAGTTTTGTTTAAGTATATGTATTGATCTGTGCTTATATTAATATCTGGTGGAAGTATTTTAATTTGATGCTTCTTGAGCTCGTTCAAATAGTCTTTCGTGAGTCCATCATTTCCTGTTACAGAGGATAGTAAAATTGTCATAAAAACAGGATAATAATTCGCCTTTATATAAGCCATTTGATAGGCAACTAATGCATATGCCACGCTGTGACTTCTATTGAATCCATAATCAGCAAATTTAACGATATAATCATATATTTCTTCAGCAGTTTCTTTCGTATAGTTTTTTTGTTGACACTTCAAAATGAATCTTTTTCGCTCTTCTTCTAATATATTTTTATCTTTTTTAGAGATACCTCGTCTTAGCAAATCAGCTTCAGCTAAGCTATACCCAGCGAACTCATTTGCTATTCGCATAATCTGTTCCTGGTATACAATGATGCCATAGGTCTTCTTCAAAATAGAGGTTAAATTCGGATGCAAATAGTCATATTTTTTTCCATTTCGTCTTTCGATATATTCATCAATATTATCCATAGGTCCTGGTCTAAAAAGCGCTAAAATGGCGACGATATCCTCAAAATCATTAGGCTTTAATTTCCTAAGTGTTGCACGCATCCCATTGGACTCTAATTGAAAGACTCCACTGGTTTCAGCGCGGCTTAATAGTTCATATGTCTTTGGATCATCTAGCGGAATATCAACAAGTGAAAAAGGCTCTCCTAAGCGTTTAATCATCTTGATAGCATCATCAATAACTGCAAGGTTTCTAATGCCCAGGAAGTCTATTTTGAGTAATCCTAAGGACTCTAAATCAGAGGCTTCTAGCTGACTTTGATAGAAGTCATAAAGCCCTTTTTGAAGTGGGATATACTGAGTCAAATCTTGCTCAGCTAA
The DNA here is from genome assembly GCA_030656435.1 of Acholeplasmataceae bacterium. Lineage (GTDB taxonomy): Bacteria > Bacillota_I > Bacilli_A > Acholeplasmatales > Acholeplasmataceae > Peloplasma. Next base: position 6,146 of record JAUSOA010000217.1, read on the forward strand.
AATCATTCCAGCAGGGTGAGTTCCTGTATGTCTAGGTAGTCCTTCGATGGTTTTAGCAACTCTTAAAAGTCTTGTCATTTCCTCATCGGTTTGGTCAGCTTTTTCATTAATGACACTTTGGATAATGCCTGTAACTCTGCTTGGATCAATCTTCATTACACGAGCAATATCTCTAATTGAAGATCGAAGTGCGAATGTACCAAATGTGACAATACTAATGATATGTCTATTTCCATATTTTTCTTTCACATATTGCAAAACTTCATCGCGCTTGTTGTCTGGGAAGTCCATGTCAATATCGGGCATCGTAATGCGCTCTGGATTTAAAAATCGTTCAAATAATAGGTCGTAAGTGATTGGATCAACATCAGTAATTCCTAGACAATAAGCGACTAAAGAACCAGCTGATGAACCACGTCCTGGACCAACTAAAATATCATGGGTTTTTGCGTATTTAACAAAATCATAAACGATTAAAAAATAGTTGTCAAACCCCATTTTATGAATGACTGAAAGCTCATAGATTAATCTCTTTTGATAGATGGAAACATCTGCATTTGGGATTTTTTTTAGTCTTTTCTTTAATCCCATCGTAGATAATGATTTTAGATATTCATAGGGTGTTCCATTTTCAACTGGAAACTTAGGCATTTCAAATACTGACTTTACCCATTCGAATTTTATACCTTTGATTACGTTCGATAGTGAATCAAATACATATGGATAATCCATAAACATATCCATAAGCTCTTCTTTATTCAAAAATTGATAATTCGCATCTGGAGCAACTTCATTTTTTTCATCTTCAATTTTGATTAATGCTTCATATACTTCTTTGTCCTCAGATTTCAAATAAGAGGTTTGATGAATCGGAAGTAATTTGATGTTTGTTTGATTAGATAGCTCTAAAAGTATTGGAGCAACCTTCATTTCTAATTGAAATGTATCGAGTGAAAGACCTAAATAAAAATCAGTTACTGCCGATTTAAAGACTTCGATATAGTGCTTTGCTGCATTGTAATCTTCATTCATTATCGATATATTAATAACAGAATCTGGTCCTGAAGTAACAAAGATCAAGCCCTTTTGATAAGACTTTAGGTCTTCGATTGTGAGCTCTCTATCATTGGATACGAAGGAAAGCTTTAATAAATTTTGATATCCCTCTTGATTCTTAACGTATACTAAAAACCCAGTTTCCTTTAAATCGATGGTCATCTTTATTTTTAACCCTAAAATGGGTTTTATATTTTTGTTTTTTGCATAGTTAAAAAGTGATAGCATCCCATGTAGGTTTTTATCAGAGAGTGCAATAAAATCATATCCCCCCTGTTTGGCTTCTTCAACTAAAGAAGCAAGGGGGATTGCATTATTGAGCATGCTATATGAACTTTGTAAGTATAGAACCCCAAACACATCGATCACCTAATCCTATTATAGCAATTTATACCCTATACATCTAAAAAAAAATGCTTGAATCAGCATTTTTCACATTTTTTTAGAAACTTGCAAATCCCGAACCAAATTCAACACATTGTTCTTCTTCTTCACTTGATGGAGTTGAATTGACCTTGAAGCCTTCTTTATAAAGCTTTGCTCCAGCGTTGACGGTGCGTTCTTGCCATGCATCCATCCATTCGCCTTCACCCCAGCCATATGAACCAAAGAGTGCAACTTTTTTACCTTTAAGTTCTGCTTCAACCGCTTCAAAGAATGGTTCAAACTCGTCTTCTTCTAATGTTTCAACACCCATGGATGGGCATCCAAATAGGACTTTATCATAGCTAGCAACATCTGATGGGTCAACTTGGTCAACAGTCTTAAAATCTACAGTTGCTCCTGCACTTTCAAGTCCTTCTTTGATCTTTTCAGCCATAATTTCTGTGTTTCCGGTTCCACTCCAGTAAACAAGCAATACATTTGCCATATTATTACTCTCCTTCGATATTTTATATTCATATCTACGCTCACATTATAATTTATTTGGCCTACTTTGTCAAAAGATACCGCTTCTATTCTTTCTTATAAATGTAGTAAATAGTACTTGCAGCTAGTAGACCAACAATAACGACTGGTATAAAGGCAGATAACTCGTATTTTTTCTCGTTTCCTAATATAATAATTTCTCTGATATAGGTTGTATAATTTCCTCTTTGATCCACTGCAACATACGTTATTTTCTTTTTACCTGGTATGCTTGTGTTTATGGTTTGAGGAAAAAAATAAATTTCATAGGTACCCATATTATCCTCGACATAAAGACCTTCATAGGGATTAAAAATAGCGTGAACTTGGAGTGATAATTGAGTTGAGGTGATGATGGGGGGTATCCTATCGTCTACAGTAACTAAAAGTTCTTTTTGAGTGAAATTTAAAGAGGAGTCGAATAGCCTATAGGTTATTTTATAGATTCCTATCTCATTATACAAGATGAATCCGTCGATGAAAACGTGATCTATTGTGATGTAATCATAGTTATCGCTCGCTATTTTAATCAATGATCTAAGCTCGAGTGGTTGGCTATTGACTTGTAGTAAAATTGAGTGCTGCTTTAGCTCTAATATGGGATCTATAATATCGATAACGAAAACCTCTGCTAACATCATCGTTTGATTTAAGGATTGGTCGGTTGCTAGAACGTAGATTGGATAGCTTCCGATTTCAAAATAATTGACTCGTTGATCATCAAATTGAATGTTAATTTTTGAGCTTGGATCATAATTATCCTCTAAAGAAAAATATAGACCAAAATTCTTTTTACTAAAATCTGTGATAATTAAATCATTGATTTGTGTTATCGTTGGTGATTCATTATCGATGATTTCAACATAGGATTGAAGAATTTCTTTATTTCCTGATAAATCTGTCACTTCAACTGTTATTGGATACTTACCAATAATATTCATTTTGAAGGCTGTTGTTATTTTTAAAGTCAGGTTATTTTTAAAATCATAGTTATCCTCATAATCAATATAGGAATTGATAAAAGGGACTTGATTAAAAACCTCAAAAATAAGTGGTTGACTCAAATTTATGATTGGCTTAATTAAATCTTTTACCTTCACTTTTATTTTTGTTTCTAAGGTGTTTTTTGATTGATCGGATAATTGGTAATAGATTGTGTATTCACCCAAAATATTCCATTCGATATCGTGATATACTATCACATCATCAATAGAGATTAGATCGTAATTATCCGTAACATTTAAGATAAAGCTCTTTAAAATGGCTTCACTTTCTAATGAATGAACTGGTATAACTGGAGCTTGACTCTTAAAGGTGATTTTTGGTTTTTCAATATCTATAATCGTAAGTATTTGACTGATTTCAGAGGACAACCCACTTTGATCAGTTGCTCGTATTAAAATAGGATAACTTCCCAATCTTGAATAATTCACATCGATATCTTCGATATAAATATCGATTACCGTATCATAATTATCGACAATCGTTAAGTAATTACTCCAAACAAAGGAAGCTCCAAAGGATAAAAGAAATTCTTTTTTTAAGGTTATTGTCGGGGGTAGATGATCATAGACCTCTAAACTACTTTTCATCGTGACCGTATTATTAGATAAATCTGAGATTTGATAAACAATCTCATAGATTCCAATCCGGTTTAAAATAACCTTTGAAGAATTGATTTGAACCTTGACATCAGAGACTGCATCATAGTTATCCGAATAGATCAAGCCTTCCTTTAAATCGGGGAGTTTTTGACTCAGTGGGATGCTAAATTGAGGAACTTGGATAAATACTGGTGGCTTAAGATCAACGATATTGAATGTAATCGTTTTGACCTGCGAAATATTATAGGTTGGATAATTAACACGATATTTGATGTTATAGGCTCTAACGACATTTGTATTCACAGTCGTTATAAAGGTCCATTCGACACCGTTTCTCTCATAAAACATTCTAGGATCAAAGGTCAATACATCATTAATATAAAGGGTAGCTTCAGGTAGATAGGTATAGTTATCGATGTTTTCCTTCAATTCGATATTCAAAAAATCATTGATCCAATCAATTCTAATTGTGAGTATGCTAAAGATACTGAGTAATGATAATAAAAAGGACATGTTTTCACCTCTACCCTATGATAGAAGGATGCATGTCCTTTTTCTTTAAATAATTAAATTTTAGCTTCTAGCTCGACGCTCTTTTCCTTAAAGAATTGATTTCTATAGAGTTCAAAGTATGCGCCTCTTTGAATGAGAAGCTCTTCATGTGTACCCATTTCGACGATTTCTCCCATATCTAGCATGACGATTAAGTTTGCATTAACGATAGTTGATAATCTGTGGGCTACAATAAAGCTTGTACGATCGGAAAGTAATTGATTTGTAGCTCTTTGAATCACTTCTTCAGATTCAGAATCAATTGAAGAGGTTGCTTCATCAAGAATTAATATTCTAGGGTTTGCCAATACTGCTCTTGCAAAAGAAATTAACTGCTTCTGTCCAACAGATAACAGGTTTCCGCCTTCACCAACGAAGGTTTGATATCCATTATCTAAATTCGCTACGAAATCATCAACTCCAACCATTTTTGCTGCATAAATTACTTCATCATCTGTGGCAGTTAACCTTCCATATCGGATATTTTCCATGACGGTTGTTGAAAATAAATGCGGACTTTGAAGCACATAGCCTAACTTGGAATGAAGCCAATGAATACTTCTATCTCGGTAATCCTTTCCATCAATTAAGATGGAGCCTTCCTTTGGTTCATAAAATCTGGCAAGTAGGTTGATCAATGTTGTTTTTCCACTACCAGTATGACCTACGAGTGCAACACTTTGACCTGCTTTAACCTTTAAGTTGAACTTATTTAAGATGACTTCATTATCCTTATAAAAGAATGTAACATCTTTAAATTCAACATCTCCAATTAAATCTTCCCAGTTTTCTCTTTTGTCATTGAATAATCCACCATAGATTTCTTCAACTTCTTTACGGTCTACTAGATCAGATTTTGTTTCAATCAATCCAACAATACGTTCAGCAGAAGCTTGCGCATTTTGGAAATCTGATAAAATTCTTGAAATCGCCATCACTGGCTCAAAGAAGTTTACGGTATAGCTGATAAACATTTGTAAGGTCCCGAGCGTAATAATGACTTGAAGTACAAAAATTGAACCTTGCACCATCGTAGTTGCTACTGCAACATATGCTAAAACCAAAATAATGGATGAGAATACTGCTGATGAAATCACCGCTTTAATACTAGCTCTTCTTAATTTATTCGCTGTGAGTGAAAATTCATCGAAATTGGATTCTTCTATCGAAAGACTTTTTGTGGTTTTCGCTCCAAGGAAGCCTTCGCTATACTGTGCAGTTAACTGACTGTTATGTTTTCTTGCAATTCGATGTTGTTTTAAAATCAGTTTTCTAAATACATAAGCTATAGCAAGCATGATAGGAACGACAATCGTTACAATCAATGCAAGCTTGAAGAATGTGATATAAAGGACAGTCATGATAATAATCATCGATAAACCTGCCCAAACGAAATCAACTAAACCCCATGAAATGATTAATGATAATCTTCTAGCATCACTTGTCATTCTAGCCATGACCCAACCCTGAGGGGTTTGATCAAAGTAAGAATAGGATAACCTTTGTAGGTTCTTAAATGCTTGACGACGTAATTCATAGCTTGTTTCTGCTTCAATGATTCCTGCTTGATAAATGAATCCCCAAACTGCAAGACCAAAGCCTGCTGCTAACACTAAATTTGCTGCAACAAAATATGGCCATGTCTCATAATTTCCAGCAACAAAAAACTCATCTATCGCATAGCGATTCAATAGAGGGATTGCTGCGTCTAGTAATGCTAAAATACCTGAATAAACAATAAGTAAAATTAAATGTTTTTTAGATTTAAAGATAATACTAATAATCTTTTTCCAGGTTCCTAGCTGAACCTTATACTGAACGTCTTGATCATCTTGATGCATCGTTGTCACCTGACTTCAGTAATGCTTGAAATTCCTTTTCAAGCTTGCCCTGGATATCCCATAGTTTTTTATACAAACCTGGTTGGTTTGCTAATTCATCATGGGTGCCAATCGCTTCAATATTGCCTTGATCTAAGACAATGATTTGATCAGCTTCCTTCGCTGTTGTAATACGGTGTGTAATGATAATGGTTGTATGCTTATAATCTTTATCGAGTAATGCTTCTCTAATCATCATGTCAGTTTTTGTATCGACAGCACTCAACGCATCATCAAAAATAAGGATTGGCTTATCTGCAACTAAGACACGCGCGATTGCGACTCTTTGTTTTTGTCCACCAGATAGGGTTGTCCCCTTTTCTCCCACGACCGTTTCATACCCTTGTTTAAAGGTTTTAATGTCTTTTTCGAGTGCAGCAGTTACTGCAGCACGATAAACACGTTCCTTATCCGTGTTTTTATGGGCAATAGCAATATTTTCAAAAACGGTTTTCGAATAAAGGAAAGGATCCTGTAATACGACACCAATTGAATTTCTAATATGCTTCTTGCTAATATCTTTTAATGATATTCCGTCGATGGTGACTTCACCATCTATATATTCGTACATTCTTAAAAGCAAGTTGATAATTGTAGATTTCCCACTGCCTGTACGACCAATAATTGCAACTGTTTGACCAGCTTCAATTTTAAAACTAACTTTTTTAAGTAAATGCTCGTTGGCATCATTGAACTTAAATGATACATCCTTGAATTCAATTGCACCTTTAACCTCTGGTGTTTTAGTACCATCGTTTAAGTATTCGCTTGGCTTGTCTAATATTTCATTGATACGATCGGATGCAACAAGTGCCTTCCCGAAATCGTTAATGATTCTACCTAAACCACGTACTGGCCAAATAAGCATTCCTACTAGGGCGAGTGATGCAACAACACCTGCAGCATCCATGCCTCCATTTTGAACATAAGTCACACCGATCGCGATAATAACTAAATATTGGCTGATGCTAATGAAATCCATGACACCCCAATAAATCGCTACAATCTTATTTGCTTTTTTGAGTGAGTTCGCATATTCCGTATTCTTTTCTTCCATCTTTTCGATTTCATATACTTCATTTGCAAACGCTCTAACCACACGAGCACCTGATAAATTCTCTTGTACCACTGTCATCATTTTTGATTCTGTTTTTTCAATGTCTTCAAAAATCTTTTCAATTTTTACGAAATAGATAATGGATGCAGTTGCAACAATAGGTACGATGGATAGTGTAATCCAAACCATAGTTGGATTAATTAAAATCAACTGGTAAGCACCAAAAAATAAAGTCGCTCCTAGGTGAACAACATCAAGCATGCGGGTTGTCAAAAAGCCTGTTGTTGATTCAATATCTGTTGTCACTCTTTGGATTAAATCTCCACTATCTGAGTTGTTATGAAACTCATAGTTCAAGTCCTGAATATGTCCATATAGACGTATTCTCATGCTTTCAGCTAAGCGTTCTTGAATCGAGCCTCTAAGCCACATTTCAAAGAATCTTAAGCTGAATCTGAAGAGCTGCAGTACCATGAGTGAAATCGCAATTCTAATAACGATTCCAAGCACCTCATCATCTCTTCTAAAAAACTCGATGAGGAAAGAAGGTAAATTAACTTCACCTACTGAGACACTTCCCGGAGCAATGCCCGGGACTGCTAAAAGTGTCTTGATTAAATACTGTGTAAATAGGGGAACATTCGAGTAAGTCCACTGGTGAAAGGCTGTTAAGAATGCAGCTACCATGAATACTACCAAAAAGCCCTTTGCTAAGCTGAATAATTTTATGATTCGCATGTTGTTCCCTCCTTAGCCTTAATAAGTATATAGGATTTTTAATTTTTAGTCAATTTTTGTCGGGTATAATACACAAATCAAAAGGTGAAATGAAAAAAAAGATTAAGAATTGACTTAATCTTCATCATCATAGTTTTGTGTTACCATTTTTAAATTTTTCAGAATCAGTGACATTTCATGTGAAATCTGAGTCGCTTCCTTGTAAAATTGGTGGAAAGAAAATAGTTGCAATGCATCAGTAAGGATATATTCAAGTAC
>JAUSOA010000244.1 GCA_030656435.1 Acholeplasmataceae bacterium
AGTGCAACTAAAATAAACACAATTAATACGCCCCACTTATAGGGCTTTAAAAACTTCAGTGCTTTAATCAAATAAACCCCTTCTCTCTAATGAAAAGGAAAGATAATTAAATCTTTCCTAATTGATTGATTTTATCTAGGATACGCAATAAAGCTTGCGTATCTTCTTCTCCAAGATGCTTAACTAAATCTTTTAGAGGCTTATAGTATTCATCCTTAATGGATTCAACATATGCTTTCCCCTCATTGGTAAGTCTTATATAGGTAACACGTAAATCTTTAGCGGAAGTTTCTTTTTCAACATATTTTTTATCGACGAGATCATTCACCTTATGAGTAACTGCAGGTAAGGTAACTCGAAGTGTTTTTGCAACATCAGATAGTTTGATTTTTTGATTCATATCACAAAAAGCTATACAAAATAAAACCATAATATCTGCATCACTTAAAGATGTTTTCGCTCTTTTATAAACTCCACTACGTCTAAAAGACTGTAATGACCGATCTAATTTTTGTAAAGTTCTCAATTCCTTCAACTTAATTTCCTCCTCTATAGTGCAAATAAGTGCCCATAGATTATTTTACTCAATTCTTACATATATGTAAAGCGATATTACTATATATAAATTTTAACATATTTAAATATTTTTATAAATTTTACGCATTTTGTCTAGTTCTTCTTTTCTGAAATCATCCGTTTTTTCATATATTTTATCAATTTGTTCTATTTTATGATCATAAAACATTCTAGATTCAGGCTTTGTTTTAAGGACTGGCCCAAGTATTAAATCCTCGTGACTTAGTTTTGAAAATCCTCGCTTCACCTTTAAAACGATGTAAAAGAATTTATCCTTAACCAAATATTCATCAAGAATCATAAATCCATGATTCATTAAATATTCTCTAAGAATATCGGTTTTATCATTAGATTGTAGGATATATGTTATATCCTTTTTAGGTGCATGATCCATGATATCGCAAATTAAATGTGCGCCCATTCCAGCAATAATTGCTAAATCAAAGGGCTTTCGAATAGCTAAAAAACCATCCGAGATGACAAAAGTCACTGGATAGTTTTTTAAATTGTTTTCTGCTGATTTTAAAGGTTTTTCTCTAAGGTCGCTTGCGATACCTTCTTTGATATAGCCTAGCTCAAATGCTCTTTCTAAAACAAGACCATGATCAGTGCCGATATCTAAGACGGTATGATATCCCTTCGTAAGCTCCGCTAAAAAGAGAATTCTTTTACTTCTTGCCATAATAAAATTCGCGCAGTTTGTTTTGTCTTGAAGGACTTCTTAATTTTCTTAAAGCCTTTGCTTCAATCTGACGAATACGCTCACGTGTAACACCAAATTCACGTCCTACTTCTTCTAATGTATGATTCTTTCCATCAAATAAACCATATCTCAAGCGTAAGACCTTTTCTTCACGGTCGGTTAATGTTTCTAGGACTTCATCTAATGTCTGTTTAACCATTTCTTGTAGCATAAATTCATGTGGTGTAAGTGCATTGGGATCAGAGATAAAATCTCCTAATGAAGAATCCTCTTCTTCACCAACATGTGCTTCAAGTGAAATAGGTTCTTTAGCAATTCTTTGAATATTTTGTACTTTTTCAGGTGTAATTCCCATTTTTTGAGCAATTTCTTCAAGTGAAGGCTCTCTACCTAAATCTTGAATCAGTTGTCTTTGAATACGAATCATCTTATTAATGGTTTCAACCATATGTACTGGAATACGAATGGTTCTTGCCTGATCTGCTACAGCACGGGTGATTGCTTGGCGAATCCACCATGTCGCATAGGTCGAAAACTTAAATCCTTTTTCGTAGTCGAACTTATCAACTGCACGCATTAATCCCATATTACCTTCTTGGATAAGATCTAGGAATAGTAAACCTCTTCCAACATAGCGCTTCGCGATAGAAACAACCAAACGGTAGTTCGCTTCAACCAATTTATTTTTAGCATGATGCGCCTTTTCAAGTGCTCTTTTAAGCTCTTCAACATCTGCTTGTTCAAGAACTAAAATACCTTCCTTGATTTCATCAAGCTGTTCTTTAGCATATCTACCATTTGAAACTGCAACAGCATATTTCTTCTCATCCTCATGATTTAAAAGTGGAATCTGTCCGATTTCCTTTAAATACATACGAACAGGATCATCAATTTTAATATTAGACGCGATGGTTTCAATGTTAATTAATTCTTCTTCTTCGACTTCTAGTCCGCTTAGGGAAAGATCATCTGGTTCTTCTTCCTCTAATTCGAATTCGACCTCGTCCTCATCTTCTTCGATTTCTAAAACACTTACTGTTTCCTCTTCTTCATCCTCTAAATCTTCTAGGGCGATGATATCGATATCTTCGTTTAAAAGTGCTCTTTCAATTTCAAAATAGTCTTCGCTACCAAGGTTTGCAAATGGTGTTACATCCTCTTGATTTAGAAACTTTTCTTTACCTGCCTTTTTAATTAATTGACTGATAATTTTTTCTCTATCCACAGTATACCTCCTATTTTTTATTATCTAACTGGCGAAGGATTGCATCTCGTTCCTTAACCAACTGTTCGTTATACACATCTAAGCTATTGATTTTTTCAATTAAATATTCTAGTCTTCTTCTTAGATTTGCTTCCTTGATTAGCTGGATGTAGGTTTCGATATCCTCATCAGATATCGGAAAATTCTTGACCCAAAACATATCCTTCAATAGATTTTTTTCCATGTGCTCCCTTTGGTCAGCGGCTAGTCCATCTAAAAACTCAATTAAATTAAGCTCTAAATGATCCTCGTAGTAATGCTCCAATTGGATACGGATGGTTGCGGTAATGTGATCTGCAAAGTCGGTCGGCTTTAAATTCTTAATGACCCTCATCGATACATCTCTAGATCTTAACATGGAAAAGATTAAGATACGCTCCGCTTTTTCGTTTTTGTTCAACATTCTAGCCCGTTCAGGCTTTGGTATTACAGGTTCCACGACAGTTGGAGGTTTTTTCTTAAACTCCAATTCAGAAAGTGGAATATTTAGTTCGGTTGACAGCTTTTGCACATAGAGTGCACGAATCGAACTGTCAGATGACTGTATCATCGCCATCACTTGTTTCTTGAATTCCTTTACGTCATTGGCATTTTGTAGGTTTTTACCTATTTTGTAGTAATTGTATCTAAATGCATAAGCATCTAGCGTATACTCACCAAAAAGAGCCTCAAACTTTTCTGGTCCATATGACTTCACAAAGTCATCGGGATCCATTTTTTCAGGAATGGATAATACTTCAACCTTTAGTGTTTCTTTTTCTAGGATGGGTATTGCTTGGTCAGATGCGGTAAGACCTGCCTTATCGCCATCGTAAGCAATGATAACCGATGGGGCAACACTACGAATCAATTTTGCTTGATCCCTCGTTAGGGCTGTACCCATGGTTGCAACTCCATTTTTGACACCAGCACTATAAGAGCTGATGACATCGAAGAATCCTTCATATAAAACAACCTGTTTTTCTTTTCTAATATCAGTTAATGCTTCATATAGATGGTATAACAGTAATCCTTTTTTAAAGATTACGGTTTCAGGACTGTTGATATATTTAACAGATTCCTTTGGACTCATTGTTCTACCACTTAATCCCACAACTAAACCCTGAGGGTTTGTGATTGGGAAAATGATGCGGTCAGAAAATAAATCGTAATAGGAACCATCATCCTTTTGTTTCACGACACCTAGCTTAATCATATCAGAAACTGAGTAACCCTTATCTTTTAAAACTTGATAAAGTGTATCTCCATGTGTTGGAGCGTAGCCTAGTCTGAAGTGATTGATTAACTCATCAGTCATTTGTCTTTTATATAGATAGGATAAAGCTTCTTGTCCCTTTTCACTGTTTTTTAGATTAAAGCTGTAAAATGAGGAAACCTCATTCATCAACTTATAAAAATTTTCATAGGGGTCTTTTTTAACTTTAACATCCTTGATTTCAATACCTACACGAAGTGCTAATTCTTGAGCTGCTTCATTTAATGAGATGTTTTTGATTTTTCGATAGAAATTGATTGGGTTTCCACCTTCATGACAGCTCATGCACATCGCGATATTTTTTTCAGGGGAAACTGAAAAGCTTGGTGTTTTTTCCTGATGGAAGGGACATAAGCCCATGAAATTTTTACCCTTTTTTTGAAGAGAGACGAACTCGCTGACTAAGTCAACAATAGCTGTTTTCTCATTGATTTCATCAAGTAGTTTATTTTCCATGGTATCCCTCCTTTTTTAGAATTTAGATTGCTCCTCGATATATCCTCTTAATTCTTGAATCGGAATACGAACTTGTTCCATTGTATCCCTATTACGCACAGTCACAGTATTGTCAACTGCTGTATCGTGGTCAACAGTGATACAAAGATATGTTCCGATTGCATCCTGTCTACGATATCTTTTACCTATATTTTGTGTTTCATCATAAACAACATCAAAATATTTGGTAAGTTCTGTATAAATCTCAAATGCCTTATCTCCATGATCCTTTTTCATTAAGGGTAGGATTGCTGCCTTATATGGAGCAAGAGCAGGGTGAATTCTAAGTATTTGACGCGTATCTCCGCTATCTAGTGTCTCTTCATCTAGTGCGTCGACAAGAAATGCAAGAACGAGTCTTTCCACACCAACTGCAGGCTCTACGACATAGGGAAGATATCTTTCATTGGTATCGGGGTCTAAATAGGTGAGGTTTTCACCTGAGTGAAGCTGATGCGCCTTTAAATCATAATCTGTACGCGATGCAATTCCCCAAAGTTCATCAAATCCCCATGGGAATTGATAACGAATATCTGTGGTCGCATTCGAATAATGACTTAACGCCTCAGGCTTATGATCATCAAATTCAAGATTTTCTCTCTTTAAGCCTAAATTGGTTAACCAGTTCATACAAAATGATTTCCAGTATTCGAAATATTCCATTTCAGTTCCTGGTTTCACAAAGAACTCCATTTCCATTTGTTCGAATTCTCTGGTTCTAAAAATAAAGTTACCTGGTGTGATTTCATTTCTAAATGATTTACCAACCTGACAAACTCCAAATGGAACTTTTTTTCTTGAAGATCTTTGAATATTTTTAAATTGAATAAATATCCCTTGTGCTGTTTCTGGTCTTAGGTAAATTTGATTGGCTTGTTCTAAGACTACACCCTGATAGGTTTGAAACATCATATTAAATTTACGGATAGGTAAAAATTCAGTTTTTCCACAGCTAGGGCATTTGACTTTATGTTCAACTAAATAATTAAACATTTTTTCTGTATCCCAACCATCAGCATTGATTGACATATCATGCTCTTCAATTAATTTATCTGCTCTAAATCTTTGATTACAGCTCTTGCATTCTGTTAATGGATCACTAAAGCCGCCAACGTGACCGCTAGCCTTCCATACTTCGCTATTTAAAAGAATCGAACTATCTAATAAGACGTTACTTGCTGTTTCTCTTTGGAATTTTTGAATCCATGCATTTTTTATATTCTTCTTAAGAAGGCTTCCTAAGGGACCATAATCCCAAGTATTTGCAAGTCCACCGTAAAGCTCGCTTCCTTGATAAATAAAGCCTGTTGTTTTTGCATATTGCACAATCATATCTAGTGTAACCATGTGAACACATCCTTTAACGTCTATTGTAGATTTTTTAGTGTAGTTTGTAAATGAAACTGGTAATATTTTAAAATAAATGCTTTTATTTTAGATAATATCTCTATATCAAGAGCTTCTAGGTCTGTATAGGGCATTAATGAAAGCTTAAGAAGAGTAATGGTATCCTTGACATCTAAATCGAGATAATCAAGTTCTCCTTGATAGATTAATCCTCCTCTATCAATATTAACTCCTTTAATTTTTCTACCATCTCCAGATAAATCCAAGGGATATCCGAGTGGCTTTAAAATCTTTAGTGCAAAGCTTATAGAAGCCTCAAGAATTCTAGGTGAAGTCAAAGCAAGCATCATTTCATGAAAAACCACTTGATGATTATAATTATCAACAATCAACTGGTCAATGATTTCTAGAATCAGTGCAGCACTTTTTGTCTGATGAAAATCATTTTTAACCGTAGAAAAATCATTGATGATCTTTGATTCTGCTAGGGTGACAAATGTTTTATCTGAATCCTTGAATTCAATATGGGTAAGAAATTGAGATAGCACTCTAGACACTTGATTCATCTTTTGTGAGCCTTGAGCAAGTAGTGTTTTCTTTCCCTTGGGTGTATACACAAATAAAAGTCTCGCATTTTCCTGATAGGGTTGTACCCGGTAAATGAGTCCTTCCATTTTATTATTCACCATAGCCGAGTGCCTTTAAGTCACTTGGTCTATTTCTCCAATCTTTTTTGATCTTTACCCATAGGGTGAGATGAATTTTCGTATTCAATAAAGAATTGATTTCTTTTCTAGCTTCTGTACCAATCTTTTTAATCTTTTCTCCTGCTTTTCCGATTAAAATCTGCTTTTGTGTTGCACGCTCAACAATGATTAACGCGGTAACATCTAACGTATTCAACTCAGGATTTTCGACTAAAGATTCAATGACGACAGCAACCGCGTGTGGAACCTCTTGTTCGGTATGATATAAAATCTTTTCACGGATTAACTCTGCCATTAGCATTTCTTCACTTTGATCGCTTTTCATTTCCGCAGGGAAAAACTCAGGTCCTTCTTCTAATAAAGGCACTAGGATTTCAATAAGCTTATTCAAATGGGTCTTATCCTTTGCTGAAATAGGAATAACCCCTTCAAATGGATAGGAATCTAGATAGCTTATAATAATTTCATCAATTTCTGATCTATTTTTTAGTTCGTCAATTTTATTAATGACTAAAAAAACAGGAATTTTGACACCTCTAAAATACTGAATGATATGATCTTCAGCAGCACCCTTAATCGAGTCTACTACAAATAAGACGATATCCACATCATTAATCGATGATACTGCAACCTTGTCAATCGATTTATTGAGTAAATCTCTTCCCTTGTGCATCCCTGGAGTGTCAACAAAGATCATTTGATATTCATCGGTGGAGAGTACTCCTAATATTCTATTTCTGGTCGTTTGAGGTTTTGGACTCATAATCGCAATCTTTTCACCAATCAGTTGATTGATTAATGTCGATTTTCCGACATTAGGGCGACCGACAATCGCGACAAATCCAGACTTATGACTACTCATCTTTTGGTTTTTCATCTAAAACGAATGCATATGGAAGAAGCTCATCGGTTGTAGTTTCTTTGATTTCACCTAATGTATTCGCTAAATAGATTTTCGTATTTTTTGGCATCAACTCATGCATTACCTGTCTGCATGCTCCGCATGGAGAAACAGGGGTATGATCGTTTGCAATAATTGTGATAGAGACAATATCTTCTTTTTTATAACCTTGGCTATATAGAGAAAATAAGGCACTTCTTTCTGCACAATTTGATAGTCCGAAGGATGCATTTTCAACATTAGCTCCATGAATATAGGTGCCATCCTTCAAAAGAATTGCTGCTCCAACCTTAAAATTGGAATATGGTGTATACGCCTTACTTCTTGCAAGTAAAGCTTGTTCGATGTTTTTCATGTTATTTCCTTTCTAGTTTTGCTTTTTTAAGAATTTCTTCTTGTTTCTCAATCATGACTTTTTCTTCTTCATCCGTATGATGATCAAAGCCTAATAGATGTAGGTATCCGTGAACCGCTAAAAATCCGATTTCTCTATCCATTGAATGACCATAATCTAGTGCCTGTAATCTTGCTTGAGGAATTGAGATGAAAATGTCACCAATCGAAGTATCTGTTTCATCGTCATTTGGAAATGATAGAACATCTGTTTCCTTATCGATTCTTCGAAAATTTTTATTGAGTTCTCTTATTTCTTCTTGAGTGACGAAAATAATTTGCATACTCTTTTTATTTTTTATCGGACGAAAGACCTTTTTGAGTAGACCTTTATATTCCTTAATATCTTCACTTGTCTGATTGTATAGATTGATTTTCACTAGTCTCATACCTTTCAAGTATTCTTTGTACCAAAGGATGTCTGACGACATCTATTTTGTCGAATGTAATGATTTGAATATCATCTAATCCTTGGAGAAGTGACAAAGCCTGATTCAGTCCTGAAGGAATTCCCTTGGGTAAATCAGATTGAGAGGGATCTCCTGTAATCACCATCTTAGATGCAAATCCGAGACGAGTTAAAAACATCTTCATTTGAACCTTCGTCGTGTTTTGTGCTTCATCAAGAATTACAAACGCATTTTCTAATGTTCTTCCACGCATATAAGCGAGTGGAGCAATTTCGATGACTCCCTTTTCAAGAAGACTTAATGTAGTCTGCATGCCTAGCATCTCATAGAGCGCGTCATATAAAGGTACGAGGTAAGGATCAACCTTTTCCTTTAAATCTCCTGGAAGAAATCCAAGATTTTCACCAGCTTCAACAACTGGTCTTGTCAGTATTAATTTTTTAACTTTATTATTCTTTAAGTCTGCAACTGCTTGAGCAACTGCTAGATATGTTTTTCCTGTTCCTGCAGGACCGACTCCAAAAACTAAGTCGTATCCAGAGATAGCCTCAACATAGCTTCTTTGATTGAAAGTTTTCGGGTAAATGGATCTTCCTTGATCATTGACTAAAATCTTTTTCCGATTTCGATATAAATCAAAAACATCCTCTAATTCATTTTTTTCTGCAAGCTTAATGATATACATGACATCGCGTTCAGTTAACTGTACCTGATGCTCTGCAAGTTCGATTAAGACAGCAAAAATAGCCTCCAACAATTCTAAATGTTCTTTCTTAGCGTCAGTTACAATCTCAGAACCTAAGATAGATACATTAATACCTAGATATTGCTTGAAAACTAATAAATTACGATCTTGTATGCCTACCAGTCTTGCAATGGCTTCAGCATGATGAATTTGTTGATTTAATTTCATTAAATCCGCTCCTTACCGTGTTTTCATTATACCACACCAGAAAAAATAAAAAAGCACTGCTGTACTTTTTTAAGGTGAAATGATATAAAAACGCACCCGAAAGGTGCGAATTTTACTTTACTTTTTTTTAGCGCGTGCTGCACGTTGTGCGTCTTTGCGTGCTACACTTGGTTTCACGTAAAACTCACGCTTGCGTGCTTCTTGGAGGTTTCCTGACTTAGAAACATCACGTTTAAAGCGACGTAAAGCATCTTCAATTGATTCTTTTTCGCGAACGACTGTTTTAGGCATTGTCTGCCCTCCTTCCACGCTTAGATTGGTTAGCCTTTTACATTATATATGATTTTTTTTGATTTGTCAAAAAATTTCAGATATTTTTAACTGATAGATAGGTCAGTATGTAAAGGTTAGCGATTTCTGTTGGCAATATATAATGTCCCAGTGTAACTGGAACCACTTTTTTCGATAGTAAAGAGATTCTTTCAGATTCACTAATTCCGCCCTCTGGTCCAATGATCAGCGCGATATTCATCTCTTTTTTAATGCTTGGTAGTGCAATCTCTAGTGTTGTTGATTTCTCGGATTCATCTGCGAGAAGTACGATGTCATAAAATGATAAATCCATTTTATCTAAACTTTTAATCATCTCTATTTCAGGAACTTCAAAGCGGTGAGCGAGCTCAGCTGCTTCCTTAGCTATGGTTTGAAATCTTTTTATTTTGTTTTCTTCGTTATCTAACTTGGTAATACTTCGATGCATTCCTGCTAAAATAATTTTTGAAGCTCCAAAGATGGTTGCATATTTAATAACAATATCTGATTTTGGATTTTTTGGTAATCCTTGAATCAGTGTTATTTTTGGACTGTCTTTTCTAATAAGCTCTTCTATGATCTTATATTTCACTTCTTCTGTATCTAAATCGAGGATAGAAAGAAAACACTTGCCATCATGACAGATAATGATTTCATCACCCGTTTTCATTCTCATCACTTTTTTAATATGGTGTGCATCTGAACATGTGATTATCAAATTGTTTTTTTCAACAAAATAACGTTGTGGCATAGTTCACCTTTATTGATGAAAAAAGCGTTTCAATTGAAACACTTTTGTCTAATCTCTTCGTGATTTTAAATTTTTAGTGTAGCAAATTGGATGTAACAACCAAAACAATTAAAAGAAAAGCAAGCACTGCAGATGAGCGAGCTAAGAACAGCTCAAGTCCACGTGTCTTCTTATTTTTAAATAACTCTGATTTTTCACCACTGAATGCATCTTGAATATTATCTTGTGAATGCTGTAATAAAACAGTCACGATAAGAAAGATTGTAACGATAATTATTAAATAGTCTACCCAGATCATATGATTCCTCCTAAAACTCCAACTAATGATATCAAATTTTCATTTTTTTGTCAATTATATGTTTAGATAATCTACGATTAAATATTTTTCTCGATTTTGACTATCTTTCCATCTTCTAAATATAAAATGCGATTTGCGATATCCTTCGCATCTTCATAGTCATGCGTAGCAAAAATACATGACATATTTTGCTGATTCATAATTCTTTTTAAATCTTGTCTAATTTGTTTTCTTAGATCTTTATCAAGATTACTGAATGGTTCGTCTAATAAAAGCATTTTCGGATTCGGAGCAAGAGCTCTAGCTAAAGCAACTCTTTGTTGCTGTCCACCTGATAATTCATGAGGATATTTTGTATGTTTTTCGTTTAAGCTAATCAGTTCAAGCATTTCCAACGCGATTTTTTCTTTATCTACTTTTGATTTTTTCATTAACCCATATTGAATATTTTGCATGATGGTCAAATGAGGGAAAAGCGCATAATCTTGAAAAACCATGCCAATATGTCTTTTATTCGGCTCAACAAAATGATGATTTGAGACTATGATTTCATCATCGATAATAATCTCACCATTCATTGGTATTTCTAAACCAGATAGCACACGTAATAAAGTGCTTTTTCCGGATCCACTTTTACCTAAAATAGCAACAATCTCTCCTTTAGAAATTCCTGTCGAGCAATTATTTAAAACCAAACGGTTTTTATCGTATCCAAAATTTATTTTATTGATATCAATATACATTGTTGAACAGTCCTTTCTTGTAATGTGTTAATAAATAAATCAACACACCTGCGATGGTGATTAGAATTAAAGATGGAAGACTTGATTCCTGGATCATTTCATCTTTTGCATAGGTGTAAACAATTGTTGATAGAGAATCATAATTTGCAGGTCTTAAAATCAGTGTTAGTGGTAATTCTTTGATGATATCTACAAATGCTAGGATAAATGCTCCAATTAATCCTGGGAATATGAGCGGTATATCCACACGAATCAGTGCATCTATCCGATTTGATCCGAGTGTATATGCAGATTCTGTGAATTTTGTTCCTATCTTCTCATATTGACTATCAATACTATTAAATCCAATCGATAGGAACCTTAATACATAAGCGAAAATCAATGTGAATAGACTTAAGGTAATCAAAAGACTTGGTCCATTAGGAATAATGACTGAATAGATGGGTGCAAGTAATCGATCAATATCTACAAAGAACACATGAACGGCAACTGCAACGACAGCTCCTGGAATCGCGTATCCTAAATTTGCTAGCTTAACCCATGATTTACCGAGCTTACTTCTAGCCTTCATTCGACTAAAGTTCGCCATAAATAACGCGATAATAACAATAATAAGTGCAGTGAGAATCGAATTTACAACTGTATTCATTGTTGCAATCACAATTCTTAAGTTAAACGATTTATGAATCGTTAAAACTAAATACCAAATGAGCTGCAAGAATGGGATGATAAATCCAATGGCTAGAATAAACCATAGGAATGATGTTACACCAAGCTGTTTCCATCCATGAATTTTTCTTCTAGAAATAAGCTTTGTTTTCACATGCATTTGAAATTGTCTTCTGCCCCTTAGGATGCGTTCGATCAAAATGACTCCGAAAACAAGTATCATAAGATATGCTGATAATCGAATTGCACTATTTACATCGCCTAATGAAAACCAGGCATTAAAGATTGCGAAGCTAAAAACTCTTACATTGAAATATTGTACAACCCCATAATCATTTAATGTTTCTAAAATAACTAGAAGTGATCCTGCTACAAGTGCAGGTCTTGCGAGTGGAATAGTTATAGAAAATAGCCTCTTCCATTTATTCGCACCCAGTAGTGTTGCACTTTCTATATATGAAGAGCTTTGTCTAGAAAGTGATGTTAATGTTAAAAGATAAATATATGGATACAAAGTGAATGCAAATATCAGTGATGCACCAGTCATATTCATCATATTGATTTGTCCGTTAATTCCAATCCATTGAATTAATCTTCCGATAGTTCCAGTATAGCTCACCATATCTGCATAGACATATGCAGCAATATAAGATGGGACAGCCAGTGG
>JAUSOA010000010.1 GCA_030656435.1 Acholeplasmataceae bacterium
GCCTGGTGCTGTTCCTAGAACTTCGACAATCGCTTTAAACAACGCAACACTAAAATATGGTCTTATGATTGCCGATTTAGGTTTAGACATGGCAATCAACAAATGTAACGCATTAAAAATGGGTGTAAACGTTTGGTATGGTCAATGCACTTGCGAAGGTGTATGTGAAGCATTCAATTTAGATTATTTACAAATGTAGTTCAGTTCATAGAGTAAAGGGCAACCTTTACTCTTTTTTTCTTTTCTTTTTTATTTCTTTTTAGTATAATGTCATTAAGAGTGAAACTCGATAACAAAAAAAATAGGCATGAAGGAGTATTTATGATATCAAATTACGAATCATTAGCTATTTGGGGAGTCATTATTTATGTGTTGATTTTGTGTACATTGCTATTGTTGGGAAATGTAATTAGACGCAAAATACCTATTTTAAGAAAATCCTTATTACCTACCTCTGTAATTGCTGGTTTGATTGGATTAATCATCAAAGAGGCAATTGTCCGTCCAATGACAGGTTTGAGTTGGTTTATGGATGGTAGTGAGATTGATAAGTTTAATTCATTTTTAAATTTGATAACCTACCATACAATCGCATTAGGATTTATTGCGATGGGGTTAAAGGTGAATGAAAAGTTTAAGATTAAGACAAACCGTTCGCATAGCTATTACAATGGTATGGTCATTGTTTCCTCTTATTTGCTTCAAGGGATTATCGGTATATCCATTACCGCTATTTTAGCATTCACGGTATTTCCAATATTTAAAACTGGTCCTGGTTTAGCAACAGGCCTATTGGTACCATTTGGATTTGGACAAGGCCCAGGTCAAGCAAATAACTTTGGGGTCGTTTATGAAAACTTTACAAACGCACAGGGTATTGTTACCGGATTTGTCGGTGGACAATCCTACGGGTTAGCAATCGCATCTATGGGTTTCATTTGGGCATGTATCGGTGGCGTCATCTATTTGAATAGAGTCTACAATAAGAAAGTCACTGGTGAAGAAGGTGCAGTACGTCTGACGAGTATTCAAGAAGTTGAATCTCCTGATGAAATACCAGTTGCAGAATCTATTGATAAACTCACTGTTCAGATTAGTTTAATTCTTCTTGTTTATGGAATTACCTTCTTAACTATGTTTGGATTATCCAAGCTCGCAGCACTCAATGAAGGTATTTATAGAATGGTCAATTCACTCATTTGGGGCTTTAACTTTATCTTTGGTATGGTAATCGCTCTTCTCATGAAAAGAGTATTTACTTACCTTCGCTCTAAAAACATTATGACAAGACAATATCCAAATAATTATATGCTCAATCGAATTGCTGGTGTGGTGTTTGACTTTATGGTAATCGCATCAATTATTTCGATTAATATTCAAGATCTTGCATCAACTCAAGTATGGATTACATTCCTATTAATTACTTCAGTTGCTGGTGCATCCACCATGTTCTTTATTCATAAAATTACGAAGCGTGTCTACAAAGAATATCCTCTTGAAGGATTTGCTGGTATGTATGGAACTATGACTGGTACTGCATCTACAGGGATTGCATTACTTAGAGAAGTAGACCCACACTACGAAACACCTGCTGCTACGGATTTAGTAACTGGAACAACAACTGCAATCTTATTTGGATTCCCGATTTTATTACTAGCAAGCTTTGCTCCAAATGGTGTCATGCAAGCTTTAATCACATTAGGTATATGTATTGTGTTATTTTTCACATTTGTATTTATCCTACTTAAGAAAAATCCAAGGGTTTAATTCACATTTTAAGGACCAATTGCTCATCAATATGGTCCTTTTTTAATTAATTGAAAGCGTTATCATTTTCGCTGTACAAAGCATTATATCTATGATATAATAAAAGTGCAAAAAAAGATGAGCTAAAAAACGTAAAGAGATAGGTGATTGTGTATCAAAAAATTGCCTGTGAATACCAAGAAATCTATTGACATTTATAAATGGATTTAGCATCTATAATAAAAATGAATTATCATTTAGAATTCAAGGGGAGAACTATGAACGTATTGTTTTGCTTAACACCTAAAGAAAAGGTAGCGTATATCTTTAGCGATTACACCATTAGACAAGCATTAGAAAAAATGCAAATCTACCGCTACAATTCAATTCCTATTTTAAACAAAAAGG
>JAUSOA010000255.1 GCA_030656435.1 Acholeplasmataceae bacterium
ATACGTATATTCAATATTTGTTGAGCATACAAGTTTGTTGGCTGATATCCCACATGCTTCAGGTAATACCCAGTTTGGAGTTTCTGTAGCAAAGGATTCCTCGATGAAATCTAGTCTCCAGCCTTGCTCCTTCACAATCAAGTAATTCATTGGAAATAAATTAATTAAACATAAAAGAATGAAATAAACTCCAATTTTCCAAAACTTTTCATTCCGAATTGTTAAAATGGTTTTAAATTGAAACGAGTATCTAAAATATCTAAAGAGAAACATTAACGGTAATCTCCTATTTTCGCTGGATCAATAGTTACGATTAATGTTCCATAGCCAGCCATATTTAAGCTTCCATATAGAAGTTCTTGATATTCAAGCGATACAGTTATTGGGTCTGATGAAAGATTATGGATAACTAAGACTGCTTGGTTGATTGTTTCATACTGATAATGTCTTACATATCCTTGAATACTGGAGTTATTTCCCTTATATGCTGAAAAGTCGTTTCCATACATCAATGCTGGGTTATTTCTTCTAACCTCGATGATATCTTTATAAACATTAAATAATGAATTTTGATCTGCTCTTTGTGCAGCAAGATTTTGTGTGGAGTTGTTGGAACCATCACTTGGAAGCCAGGTGGTTTCGATTAAAGAATTTCCCCATAAAAATGGTTGACGGCGATACTCATCATAGACAACACCATAGCCAGCAATATTTGTTCCTTCATATCGATACCCCTTCATGCCAAGCTCATCACCATAATATATAAATGGGCTACCTGGTAAAGTTAATAAAATTCTTGCAGCAAGTGTTATTTTTTCCTTTGTATTGAAGGTAGAAAAACCGCCCATAGACGCGATACGGTCTAAATCATGATTCCCAATAAAAGGTGAGTCTACAAAGTCAGGATCGATATATCTGAAAGCATCATATCCTCTTTTTAAATTAGAGACGAAAAGATGTCTATTGTTACCATTACCAACCTTATCCCATATGTTGGATGCTGCACTAAAATTAAATACAGAGTCTGAACCTATGTAATAATCGGCGTAAGCTAGGTAATTATATTCAAATACCTCGGATACAATAAAGCTATTTGGGTATTTTTCTTTGATATGTAGGTTTAAATCTAAAAGTAGTAACGTATTTTCAAATGGTGCATTAATGCCTTCTAGTAGATGCTTGGCAGCGTCTACTCTAAAGCCATGAACTCCTTTATCAAGATAAAAATCCATAATATTTTTTACTTCTTCTATGACTGCAGGATTTCTAAAGTTTAAATCCTTCATTCCACCAACAAAGGATTCAAAAGCATTATTGCCTTGCCAAATATAATAATCACGATATGGACTTGATGAAGATGCAAATGCTGATAAATACCAAGGATGTTGGTCTGATGTATGATTGATAACTAAATCAATCACTATCTTAATATCTTTTGCTGCTGCTTTTTCAATTAGATTTTCGAAATCTGCCATCGTTCCATAATCAGATTCTATATCATAATAATCAGTTACTGAATAACCATGATATGAAGGGGATGGATTGATTGGTAAAAGCCATAATGCGGTAATCCCAAGCTCTTCTAGATAATCTAAATTATCAGTAATCCCATTTAAATCACCAATACCGTCTCCATTACTGTCAGCAAATGAACGAACAAATATTTGATAATAAACATCATTGGTTGGATTCACTTCTCTTAAATTAATGACTTCAGTAGGATCTGAAGGTGTAGGATCATTAGGTTCTGTCGGATTTTGATTACATGCAGTCATCAAAATTAGTATAAAAATGAGTGCGAATAGTGATAGTATTTTTTTCATTAGAAACCTCTTTTTTTCATAGATTCGGATTTACCTAAGATATTATTTTTCCCAGTTGGCTTTTCTAGGTCAATGACCTTAGTCTTAAATATATAATCATGGATTGTGCGACTCGTTTTATCATTCATCACAAAGAATGAAATCACTAAATAGAGACCGAACGTAGCGATACTCAAAGTTAATTTAAATAGTTCTCTCAAGAGAATTCGCCATAAAGGAGCATCATTACCCTCTAAGTCGGTTACCTTTATTTTTTGAATTCTCTTGCCAAATGTTTGTCCACTCGACAGAAAATATGGGAAAAAATAAAAACCAATAAAAGCTCCACCACTGACTACCCATGGTAGAAATGTAGCAATTTGTCCCATGAAAATAGACAAAATGATAAAAAGGGTTACCCCTGAAGTGTCGATTGAAAATGCTCTTACTCTTTTTTCAAATGATGGAACCATATAATTTAATCCTCATAATTCTAAGTCTAAATTTATTATAACATAACCGGTTTATGAAACCGTTTGCATGATGAATCAAAAAGGCCGGAATCGGCCTTTTTCATTTATAGGATTACGTATTTACTTTTTTCTTCGAAAATATGTAGCATTACATTGTTTTCAAAAGCCAATACAATCGGGTTTTCAATGTAGAAATAATCATGTATCTTGGCTTGATTTCGAAGAACAGTTTCCAAAACATCACGAATAATCACACCTGTATCAATTGGGTTATCACCATAAATAAATGGATTATCAACTTTATCAAAAATATACTCGTTGGTAGCTACTAAATAAAAAACATTGTTTTCAATCATTTGATAATTAAAACCAGGTTTATACTGTGCTGCAACATCACT
>JAUSOA010000268.1 GCA_030656435.1 Acholeplasmataceae bacterium
TATAAGTTTTGTGTTTTTTTTCAAGTGTATGCATGGTAATATAAGAGACACATGATAAAATAGTATCAATAAGAAATCATATTACTAATTAAAGTGGGGAATATAATGCACAAACTATCATTTAACTATGGAGGTATGTAAAATTGATTAAAAAAATAATACTTGTTTTGATGTTGTTACTAACTCTTTCAGCTTGTATAGAAAATGAAGATCCAAGGTTAAATAGACCCACCTTTATAGTATATAAAGATGGTTATATTCGCTTCAATGAAATAGAAGAAGCGGAACAGTATGTTTTATTAATTAACTTTGATGAAGTTGTTATTGATGAAACAGAATATTTTTTTATAACAGAAGGCGAATTTATTGTTAGTGTTAAATCAAGAGCTACTGGCTATAAAGACTCATTTTATTCCCAAAGTATTACTTTTACGATTTCTTATCAAGCACCATCTAATGTTTATTTAGATGGATATAAACTAAAATGGACTGATATGAACGCACTTTCTTATGAAGTTGCTGTTAGTGGAAGTACATTTTCTTATGTTTTAGATGTTAACAGCAATCAAGTAGAAGTAAATCCTTATTTAAGTGATTTAACAGTTAAAATTAAAGCGATCTATCCATACAGTGAATCAGAATTTACAAATGAATATTATTTTCCTAAAGATGAATCAATAGCTAAAGAATCAAATTTCAGTTATAGTATTAACTCAAATTTTGATTTAGTTATTACGGGTGTTATTCAAGATAGTTATATAAATTCTATTAAATATAATGATGAAGATATTAATCAAAATAATGTTTATTTTGAAAACGGAGTTCTATATTTAAAATCAGAATATATAAAACTATTTAACGAAGGCATGCATGAATTATTATTATCTACATCAAGAGGTAATTATTTAATAAAACTTAATGTTATAGATACCATAAATCCTTATTTAGTTTCATATCTAGAAAATTATATCTCTTATATTTACACATTTGAATTATTTAATGGAGATATTTTAGGTATAAATGGTAGTGGTATTACAGTTGATGATTATCATATAAATGGTAGCAGACTATTAATCGATTATGATTTTATTTATTCAAAATTTGAAAATGATGAAGATTTAGAAAGTTTTATTTTATCATATAGTATTGAAATAGGTGACGATCTATTTATTGGATACTTTTCAATTCTAAGACCTTAATATTATGAGAGTAGATTGATGAAAATTGGAAAAAGACAAGACAAAGAAATAGATATTCTGATACGATATAGAAAAAGTATCTATTTTGATTATTTTCTTTTGTTTATTGCGGTATGTATTGCTGCAATCTCAGGGGGACTATTCGTTATCTGGTTTGATAATTTTGGGAAAATTATTGTCATTTGTTTAATCATTATACTTATGTTTTTTTCCTTAGTACAAGATTTTTTTGATCTCAGTATTGGCAAAAGAAGATACAGGATAATGATTGATATAAACAATCAAACAAGAATGCTATTATTGAAATCATTAATCATAAGGAAAGTCATGGAAGCAACCTATAACCCTTATCTCAAGATGAATTTCGTTGACATATGTAATCGAATTGATGCATTAACATTGACGAAAATCATTGAGCGCAAACCAAAAAGAAAATCATAAAGATTTATTGATTTTAGTGCCTATGGTTCATGATAGGATAGATTAGTTGATTTAATTTAAGTATACAAAATATACAAAAATCAAATATTATAGGTTTATACAATAGAAGATTCCTGATTACACGTGAAAATTCGTGAACCCATACGGGTCATCAATATTATTATGAAACGCTCTTCTCACCCGTGGGTAGGGCTTTTTTTCTAGATATTTATAGGTAGTTACAGTTCTTTATAAAACAGAAAAACACACAAAGTTTATGTCGACATAAGCGAAATCTACACCACTTATTGAAAGTTGATGATAAATTATAGTTTCGATACATCAGATCCAGAAGTTTTCGAGTATGAAATTGCAGATTTAGAGGTACAAACAGGTTTTAGACAACTCACTCAATATCGAGTATATTTTGAAATGGATGGCAATACATATTATGTTGGGGTGACACAAAGTGATTACTATGCTTACCAAGTTGGTGATAGAATTGAAGTAAAGGAATATCAAGGATTTTTAAATGCTCCCTATAGAGTAAAAGAGTAACTAAAGAACAAATCTGATTGATTATCAAAAGAATGTAATACAATGTATTGCATTTTTTTATAAATTGTAATACAATGTATTACGGAGGGGTTGATAAGATGTCTATATCCATAAGAATGAATGATAAAGAACTAGAACTTATAAGAAAATATGCAGAACTCAATGGTACTACGGTTTCAGAAGTGATGAGAAAAGCAATCTTAGAAAAAATCGAAGATGAGTTTGATATTTTTCTCTATGAAAAGGCATTCAAAGCATATGAAAAAGATCCCAAAACATACACCT
This sequence comes from Acholeplasmataceae bacterium, assembly GCA_030656435.1. Lineage (GTDB taxonomy): Bacteria > Bacillota_I > Bacilli_A > Acholeplasmatales > Acholeplasmataceae > Peloplasma. The sequence goes on from JAUSOA010000268.1 coordinate 2,463, forward strand.
TAGAAGAAGCAAAAACTTTACTGGGTATCGAGTAATGTATAGTGTTGAAATTAGTGAGTATGCGATTAAGCAGTTTAAGAAGCTAGATAAACAGATTGCATCGATGATATTTGCTTGGATTACAAAACATCTAGAAGGTTGTGATAACCCAAGATTACATGGTAAAGGACTTATTCAAGATAAAAAAGGTATATGGAGATATCGGATTGGGGACTATCGATTGCTAGCTCATATTTTAGAAAACCGATTAGTTATCTTGGTTGTTGATGTTGGCTATCGAAGAGAGATTTATAAGTAAAACGAAGATTGCCAATAATCCAAAAAATACGTTTCTCGGCAAAATTCGTGAACCAGCACGAGTCACCATAGCTATCAGTGCCCTCATTTCGTTTTGAAATGAGGACTTTTTTACGGTTATTAAGACACTTTTGTAGTTGAATTTGAAGCAAGTTCTCAGAGTGCAAAACATTATTTTGAAATACTCAAAAATGCTAATCTGAAACCTCCCCCATTTAAGGAGTCAACACCTGTTTTTCGACGTAGCACGTGTGGTATTTGTGGTAAAAAAGATTTAAATTCTATCAACATTTTTGCTCAACCAACATACTTCAATATAGAGTTTAATAAATCACTACTTTTTGATATAATATTAAGAAAGAAACACAAAATATCAGCAATATAACAAAGATAAGAATTTAGCGATTGATAAAGATCGAAATTAACTGGTGCGCTTTATGATTTAAAAAAGATAAATCTGTGGAATTAAAGGTGAACATATGAAATTATACTTTAGATATTTCTTTTTATTGGTTGCAATAGAAATTATTTTACTTACTTTTTTTGAGTTAGAAATATGGCTTACCATTTTTATTTCCGTCATGGTTTTTGCATCTTCTAATTTTACTCATGTACTCATTAATGCAATCCGTAGAAATAGTTTAATCAACAAAAAGCGTGATCCTGAAACATATATTAAAGTTATGTTAGAAATAAAGGATCAAAAGTTATCTGGCTATCCTAATGCAATTAGAGATTTGGAGTTATCAGTTGGATATATCGCACTTGGTGATTTTGAGAAAGCAAGAAATATATTGTTGTCTTTAGAGATGAACCCCTTTAAAAAATCAGCAACCATTATGGGCATGTATTATAACCATCTAATGATTTGCGAAATCTATTTAGGGCATTTAGATGAAGCATTGGATATATTTCAACGCGATATCAATCCTCTTGATATCAAACATAATACGGTCTTAGAAGCAATTAAGACCACCAAAGCTGAACTTTTATTTCATCAAGGTAAATACGAAGAAGCAAAAGCTATTTTTTTACTCTATTACGATATATCAAAACATAAGGCATCAAAACTGAACTCACTGTTCTATTTAGCAAAGATTGATGAGATGGAAAATCTTAAAGAAGAAGCGAGAATTAAATACCAAAAGGTTGCAGAAGAGGGAAATGGTCTTTGGTTTACAAAAGAAGCGCTAGCCAAACTTTAGACACTTATAAAGTCTATCTTATAGAATAGACTCAGACTGTTGACAAAGTTCACTATCTTCGGATATTGTGATTTTAACACCTAAAAGTAGATATAAAAAAAGAGTCTCATTCTGTGCTGATTATCTCATGGATACCCTATTTGCAGCAGATTTTTATACGCTGTATAGTTATGGTATAAAAAAGAGACGATGACATGCTTAAAATTATCCCAATTAGAGAACTAAAAAATACTGCATCAATTTCAAAGTATGTAGTAGAGACCAATGAACCTGTTTTTATTACTAAAAATGGTTATGGTTCTATGGTTATTGTGAGTATCGAAGTTTATGAAAAAGAAATTGCTAAAAGACAAATGATTGAGCTGATCAATGACTCGCTCAAAGATATCGATAAAACTGATCAAAAAATTGATGGAACTATGTTTTTAAATGAAGTGAAAACTAAATATGGAAAATAGGTTTGTATTATTACCTATAGCTCAAGAGGATTTAGAAAATATATTCTCTTATATTGCAATAGAGTTAGTGAATCCAGAAGCAGCATCAAATCTAATAGATAAATTTGAAACTAAATTTAATGAACTGTTATTATTCCTATTATCATATCTACTGATAAAGAGTAAACTCATTTTTCAAATAGATTTGAGAAAGTGTATCGTGCAAAACTACATTATCGTGTATTTTTATAATGAGATAGAAAAACGAGTTGAAATCATTAGAGTTATATATTCGAAAGTTGATTATCTTGAAGATTTATGACAAGAAAATAGGTTTTGAATTACCGAGGATTCCTCGGATGTTCGTTTAACATATAAGAAAACATATAAGATAACATACAAGATAAGCCAATCATGATATAATATAGATTAGAGGAGATGATCTGAAATGAGTTATAAACCACCTTATGAAATAAACACATCTATATTGAATAAAGTCGCAGCCATAATGAAACTTATCGGTAGATTTTCAAATACAAACAACTTAAGTTCTAAACCCTTGCTGAGAAGAAAAAATCAAATCAAATCAATTCACTCATCTCTAGCGATTGAAAATAACCAATTATCAGAATCTCAAGTTAGAGACTTGATCAACGGGAAGCTTGTTATTGGTCCTCAAAAAGATATTTTAGAAGTTCAAAACGCTATTAAGGTTTATGAAAGTATTCATGAAATTAATCCATATAACGAAAAGGATTTACTTAAATATCATCGTATCCTCATGTCATCCCTTGCAACTGATGCAGGTCATTATAGAAAAGGTCAAGTTGGTGTATTTGACGATGAAAAAGCAATATTTATGGCACCATCCGCCGATCGTGTTAAAGAACTTATAAATCAGCTTTATGACTATTTGAACAACTATGATGAGAACATATTAATCAAATCATGTGTCTTTCATTACGAATTTGAATTCATACATCCATTCAGCGATGGTAATGGAAGAATGGGAAGACTTTTTCAAAAGTGTTTGTTAGCTAAAGAAGAAGAACTATTTTATTATTTACCCGTAGAATCTATCATCAAAAAACGACAACAGTCATATTATGATGCTATATCTCATTCTAATCAAGAAGGTTCCTCGACCATCTTCATTGAATTCATGCTAGATGCGATATTAGAAACCATGCATGAGACTTTAAAGCAAACCCACACAGAAACAGGAAGTCTTACAATGCAATCTAAGAAATTACTATCTTTTATGGAAGAAGACGTTCCCTATACGACACTTGAGCTTATGGATAAGGTGAACATTAAATCCAGAGCATCCTTTAAAATTAATTATTTAGACCCACTTGTGAAAGCAGGCATCGTCGAGATGACACATCCACAAGTCCCAAATAGTAGAAATCAAAGATACATCAAGAAGTAATCATGTATAAAATTGGATTGGTTTTATTAACCTAGAGATTACCAAAACGATACGTGAAATATGGACATTTATATCGGTCTAGTCTGACTGACACTGAAAAAAACGTGAACCCCTAGGGGTCACCATAATTATATTGAAACGCTCTTCTCACCCATGAGATGAGCTTTTTTATAGACATGTATTAGAGTTTTAAACTCAGAAACAAGCAATTTTTGATAATAATTCAGAATCTGATCGATTTTATACAATTAGGGTAAATCCATCAAAACTTATGTGTGAATAAATAAAATTTGAACCTCTTATGAGACGTCTATAATAAGTTTCTGATTTCCAGTATAAAAGCTAACTTGTATTGATTTCAGTTATATTTAAGGACTCTTATCTTTTTTAATGATATAATCAATGGGTCACTTATTCATTGAATGAAAAGCAAGTTTTTTCAAGCTTTCAAAAGGATGCGATATTAATTTGTTAAATCAATCCCAATGGATTAGACCGAAAAGAGGCAACGAAATGTCGAATTCATTTCAAAACTTTAACTTAGACCCCAATTTAATTAAATCACTTGATGTACTTAATTATATTGTTCCCACACCGATTCAATCACGCGTTATACCTGCTTTATTGAACCATAGAGACCTAGTTATTAAATCTAAGACCGGAAGTGGGAAAACTGCCGCTTTTTCAATACCCATTATTCAAAATATCAAATGGGATAAAAGAGAACCCCAAGTTTTAGTTTTGACACCGACTAGAGAATTAGCGATTCAAGTTAAGGAAGATATGTTTAACATTGGAAGATTTTCAAGAATCAAAGTTGAAGCTGTTTATGGTAAATCTTCATTTGAAAACCAAGCAAAGCAACTCAAACAAAGAACACATGTCATTATTTCTACACCAGGAAGATTAATTGATCACGTAGAAAATAAAACCGTTGATTTAAGCCATATATCAACCTTAGTTATCGATGAAGCAGATGAACTATTACGGATGGGGTTTATTGATGAAGTAGAGAGAATTATTCATTTTTTGCCTCTAAAGAGATTAACAGTTCTTCTTTCAGCAACGATGCCAACAGATATAGAAAAATTAGCTAATCTATATATGAACACCCCTGAGCTCATCGTTATCGAAGATGACGAATTAACAGAAAATAAACTCATACAATACTATTATGAAGTAGAACAAAAAGATAAATTGAAACTCATAGATGATGTTTTAATTATCCAAAATCCCGAGAGCGCAATTATTTTTTGCAATACTAAACAAGGTGTAGATGAAGTATGCAAAATGATAGATGAGAAAGAATACTTAGTTAATAAAATACATGGTGACATGGAGCAAAAAGATAGATTGAAAGTCATGAATGATTTCAAGCATGGCCTGTTTAGATATTTGGTTGCCACAGATGTTGCAGCAAGGGGTTTAGATATAGACTCTGTCTCGCTTATTGTGAATTATGATTTACCTTATCACGCAGAAAGTTATGTGCATCGAATTGGAAGAAGCGCTAGAGCTGGAAAAGAAGGTCTCGCAATATCTTTTGTTTCTAATAGGGAATCAAGTTATTTAGACCAAATTAATGCCTATACCAATCAAGACATCATTATGCTTGAAAGACCAACTAAAGAAGTTGTCAATCAAGCTTTTGAAGTGTTTCAAGATAGACAAACAACTGATTTAGTAATTAAGATGGGTAAGGGTTTTGATTTTAAAGAAGAAATCATGAAGCTTCATATTAATGCAGGAAAAAAGACTAAAATGAGAGCATCAGATATTGTGGGTACAATTTGTGCGATTCCTGGATTGACTGCAAAAGATATTGGAGTCATCACACTATTGGATATATCAACATTCGTTGAAATACTAAATAAAAAAGGCGAGCTAGTTTTTGAAACGCTTCAGACAATGCCTATCAAAGGCCGCTTGCGTGTTGTGAGTAAAGCAAATAAAACAGAATATGAACTAGCATATGAAGCAAATAAAAATTTGGAATAACTGAGATTAAATAGTGTAATATTTGATATGCTCACCCTTAAATGAGGTGAGCTTTTTTACTGATAGTCAAAATAGATTGATAAGAAAATTAAACATTAGATCGTGATTCCATATACAAAGAAGACTAAACGATATAATAACCATGACAAGATAAGATTTTCATATCAACCTCTTCAATGGTATAATTTGTTTGACTATATAGGGTAAGACTATCGGTTTGAATAAACTTAATCTAAAAAATAATGAAATACGAGGAATATTATGGAACGCGAAGAAATGTTTATGCAATGGTTACAGAAATGGCAACCTAAAAATGCAAGTGTTAATTTTAATGTAAACTTGTGGGCAGAAAGTACTCTGCTTGCTTATACGAGTGTATTAAAAAATGTTGTTTATGATTTGAAAATTGATAATCAAAATGTAAAAAAAAATTTACTTGAATATGATAATGTTAGAGAATATTTGATTGCATATGGTGAAATCATAAACCATAAGAGCTTTAAAAGTTTGCAGTATTTTCCTACCGCAAAAAAATCTTTAAAAAGATATCTTGATTTTCTTGGTGGATTAAAGTAAATAGCGATGAGAAATATTGTCCATTCATTTTACTCATATATTTAATAAACAAAGGTAAATTTATTAAAAAATAGCGAATTATATAGTAATTTATGTGGTGTAATGGCTATATTGTCCTTATTGTGCATAAATATTAGGGTTTTAAGCAAAAAAAGTGTATACTTATATATGGTTGAGTCAGCAATGACTAATGATCATAATAAAAAAAAGGAGTAATCGACATGACAGGAACAGTAAAATGGTTTAATTCTGACAAGGGATATGGATTTATCTCTACAGAAGAAGGCAAAGATGTATTCGTACATTTTAGCGCAATTCAAACTGATGGATACAAGTCACTTGAAGAAGGAAGTAAAGTTGAATTTGACGTTGTAAATAGCGATCGCGGCGAAACAGCAGCAAACGTTATTAAACTATAATTTTCAATTAGTCTATAGATAAGATTATTAAAAAGTAAAGTTGTAATGCACCTATTTATGAATAGGTATCATTTGTCTCTCAGTAATTTGAATATCTATAAAAACATGAAACGCTCTTCTCACTTGTGGGAAGGGCTTTTTATATATTCATAAGCAAAAATGTTTTATTCATAAGTATCGTAAAAAATCACGACTTATCTCGGATGACTTGTGTGATATAATTGAAGAAAACTGTTATATTTTTAATCGATACGACATACTTTTACGAGGGGGTTTAAATAATGAAAAAATTGTTTTTTGGATTTGCTTTAATGATATCAGGAACAATCATTATTGCAGGTGCACTAATCGCAGGTGGAACTTGGGCTGCAGATCGTATACATTATGATATTTTAGATTCAGCAGTCAGCAATGGATTTGTTATCGTAGGTTCAATTATATTTTTAATAGGGCTCGTAGCATCAGGGATAGAAACATATAAAAAAGAGAAATTATACAAGTAATACGAAATATTAAACGCAACATTAGGTTATATGTTTATATCACCATAAGAGTTCATAGAAAAATAAGAACATCAATAGTCAAAAAAACAGCTATTCGCATATGGGGGCGACTATGAGACGAAGATATGTAAGAAAATTGTTCAATACAAAAAAACCATATGATTTAAATCAATCAGATGGATTATTTTGTCATGCGATGAGAGAGAATGCTTTGTACCACTATAATCACTGTAAGGATTATAAACGTATTCTAGATGAAGCACAATTCAATCCTTTAAACATAAAAACAATGGATGACCTAATTGATTTACCATTCATTCCAACACTTTATTTTAAGCACCATGAGTTATTTTCTAAAGCATTATGGAAAATGCCTATTAAAGCAACCTCCTCAGGCACATCTTCAGGATTCAAAAGTAAAGTTGCTCTAAGTATTGGTGATTTATGGCGTGGATTTAAGATGATTAAAAGAATCTTTTCTTATCATAAGCTTTGGTCAATTCGACCGGTGACATATCTAATCTTTGGTTATCAACCAACTAAACATAGTAGTGCAGGTATTATGAAAACAGCATATGGATTCACTTATGTTGCTCCTGCAAAAAAACGTGTTTATGCAATTCGTTGGTCAAAAGAAAAAGGTTATCAAGTCGATTTAGAATATATGAAACAAGAGTTTATCAAAGCAGCTAAAAAAAGAACACCAATTCGTACCATAGGATTTCCAGCATACACTTATTTCTTGTTGAAAGAGATGGAAGCTGAGGGTATTCAGTTAAAAATGCCTAAAGGATCAATTGTTACAGTTGGTGGAGGTTGGAAACAGTTTTATGCTGAGAAAGTTGATAAACAAGAGTTTTATAGACTTGTTAATGATGTATTAGGGATTGAAGAAAAGAACTGTGTTGAATTCTTCGGTGCGGTTGAACATCCAGTCTTATATACAGATTGTGATCAACATCATTTTCATGTACCAGCATATGCCAGAGTTATTATAAGAAATCCCGACAATTTCAAACCAGTGAAAAACGGACAAATAGGTTTAATTAATCTATTAACACCAATGGTTGAAGGAACTCCGTTACTTTCGGTGATGACTGATGACCTAGGCATCTTGCATGATGAAAATTGTGATTGTGGTGCAACTTCGCCGTGGATTGAAATTATTGGACGTGTAGGTATAAAAGATATTACGACTTGCGCACAAGGTGCAGAAGAACTACTAAAAAATTGAGGTGTTTTTATGATTTTATATAAGGGTGAAATTTTAGAGAATCATAAGCAAAAAGAAAAATTAGACTCATTGAGACTAGATTGTTATAAGATATTACAAGAAGAGGAACCATTAAATATTGATGATGTCATTATAGCCTGTGACAAACTAGCTCAAAAAGTAAAAAAAGGTTCTTTTGATGAACTCATTTCGCCTTTACTTGAAGAGTTTGACATACCCTATGAATATTTTATGAATCATATTCCGATGTTCGAAAAGGAATCTCTTTACAAAAAAGTTGAAATTGAATTGGGTAAAGATTATAGATCACTAGAAAATCTAGATGAATTCAATAGAAGAGAAATTCGTCCACTTGGGATATTGTTTCATATTGCTGCAGGAAACGTAGATGTACTACCTGCATATTCAGTAATTGAAGGATTGCTGTCGGGCAATATAAATATTTTAAAACTTCCGTCAGGAGATAAAGGTGTTTCAGTTAAATTGTTGTCAGAATTGATCTTAATAGAACCGAAACTAAAATCATACATCTTTGTCTTTGATGTACCATCAACTGAATTAGAAACCTTAAAGATATTTGCAGATATTGCAGATGCTATTATTGTTTGGGGCGGAGATGTTGCAGTCAAAGCTGCAAGATCAATGGCATCTGTAACAACAAAAATCATTGAGTGGGGACATAAATTATCATTTGGATATGCAACACTTGATGCAAGTGATGATGATTTAAGAGGTATTGCACACCATATGGCAATGACAAATCAGGTTTTATGTTCATCAGCTCAAGGCATTTTTGTTGATACCAATTCAAGAGTAGAACTCGATCAATTCGCTGATAGATTTTTTAGTATCTTTGTTGAAGTCAATAAAGAACATAAACCCATACCATTTGGGATGAAGAGTAAGAATGCGCTAGAATTATACAACGATAAATTGGAGCAGCATTTAACAAATAAAAAGATTTGGCAAAAAGATGGAATTAGTGTAATGACTTCAGACGATTCAAATCTCGAGTTATCTATGCTATTTAGAAGTATTTGGATAAAAATGCTACCTATAGAAGAGATAATTAATCGCTTAAAGCCACACAAGAACCACTTACAAACTGTTGGATTGATGACATCTAGTCAAGACTATCAATCCTATGCGCAGATACTAACAAGTGCAGGTACAACTAGAATTGCTAAAGGCATTCACATGTCAAGAATGATGACTGGTGAAAGTCATGATGGAAGTTTTCCATTACGACTTTACACAAAGGTTGTTGAAATAGAATTTTAAATTTCATAGGTTGATTCTCTGACATCACACATGATAAAGGCCTTATGGATATAAGTATTGATAAACTAATCAAAAAGTGGACTCTGAGTCCATTTTTTGATATATATATTCAATTATTATATATTTGATTTAAGGGTAATCACACAAAAAAATGCTCTATCAATATTCGATAGAACACTCTTAAGTATTAGCTTATTGGTTCATAAAGATTTGTTGTTAAATTATAAGCCCATAGACTAGATGATGTAATATTGATGAAATGTGTTGTCCAATAGTTTGCGTCTAGTTCTGATCTCAAATCCTTATAAGTTGTTGCATAATCAGGATTTTGTCCTCTCATATTATTATATAAGATATCACTATTAACATCAACTTGAGGATCTCCAACTGTGTAATATGTTATTTGAGCAGATCGTACATTTGTTATGTTTAAATCTGTATCATTTGCTTTTAGAACACCTGCATAAGGAAGATCCAGAGGAGCATATGCCTTTAAGTATCCGGTAAACAATAAATCGATAACATCTACAGTTCCACCATTTCTATTTCTACCAACAACACCACCGGAACCTCTATCTGTATTTCCAGGATTTTGAATTATAATATCTGCAAATATCACAATTCGTGATAATGTCATATTTAAATATCTTGAGTACCCAATAATGCCTCCTACATTGGCATTTTCCGCTTGAATCAATCCATTGACGTAAACATCACTGATGATAAAAGTATAACTTTGATTAAAACCTATTAAGCCGCCTGCTCCTAAAACAGAATTATTCGCTGTTGTAGTTATGTTTGTCTGATCCACTTTGATGTTTTCGATGGTTGCACTGCCACCGCTTTGACTCGCATATCCAGCAAATCCACCAGATGATGAATTACTTTCAATCAAAGTATCGATAACTCTAACATTCGAAAATTCATGATTGCTACCCAATAATTTTCCAATCACACCACCTGCACCAAGTGAAGTTCCAATGCCATATATTCTAACTGTGGTTTGATTTACCCGTATAGCATCAAAGATGAATGTTGAGTTTGAACGATTCACACCAATCACACCACCAGCATTCGTGCTTTCTGTGCTTGTGACGGTTGCTTCTACTAATGCGTCATTTAGGGTTAATGTATAGCCACTTACTGTACCAACTACACCACCTGCTCCATATGTTGTACTCGATAGCGATGTTAAAATGTTTGTGTTCAATACTTCAAGGTTATTTAGAGTAAGTGTTCCAGACGTTTGACTCATAAAACCAATCACACCACCAGATGAGGATTGACTAGTGATTTGTGTATCATAAACATTAATGTTTGAAAATAAATGACCTATCCCATAAAGAACTCCTACAAGTCCACCCGCTCCAAGAGAAGTACCAATACCATTGATTTGTACATCGGATTCAAAAACTGTAATATCACTTAAGGTGAGTTGAGAAGTAGCATTAGCATGTGCAATGATTGCTCCCGCACTAGAAGCTTCTGTACTTAGAACATTGACTGAAATACTAGCATTTGAAAGACTTAATATATTACCAAGTACACTTCCAATG
>JAUSOA010000276.1 GCA_030656435.1 Acholeplasmataceae bacterium
CAGCAGCTGCAGTTACATTAGTTGCATTGTCTCTTGCTCAATTACCGTATCAAACTATGTATTTCACAGATTCAAATCTACTATTGGATGGCCTAGTAGTTGAAGCTCTATATAGTGATGGTACAAAGAGAGTTCTTGAAAAAAATGAACTTACGGTTACAGGATTTGCATCAGATACAGCCGGTCCTAAGACAATAACAGTCTCATTTGGCTCAAAGACGACTACATTTGGAGTAACAGTTGCTGCATTCACTAACGATTATTCACAAAGAATTACAATTAATACAGCAATTAACTACGAAGGTAGAGGTATAACTTATCAAGAAACAACTCCTTATCTAGCATTAAATGGTAAGACTTACACTGCTGGTATGATTATGCCAGTATGGGAAGAAATTGGTAAAACTTCAAGACTAAACATCAACTTTGTTGACGTTAAGCAAGGTGCAAATACCAATGCACAGTTCCAAGCACTTGCAACTGTAGGTTTCCATGGTGTTGACGTCATTAACGGTACATCATCACAACTTTCACAATACGGTGTTACCGGTAACTTTATTGATTTATCTAAATATTTAAACTTCATGCCAAACTTAAGTGCATTCTTACGTGATAACCCATCGGTTAGAACTTCAATGACTTCAGCAGATGGCGGTATCTACTATACTCCTTATTTTGATGGTTTTGGCGAAATTGAACAAATGTTTTTGGTCCGTATTGACTGGATTAAAGATATTTTAGATGAAGCTAGCCCTACATTTGATACAACTGCTTACACAAAGACAATGACAGTCACAAGAACAACTCCAACAGTAATGAATACGACTGTAGAAGTTGCAAATTTAGATGGTACAACAAGAGAAGTAGATAAGGTCCGCACTTCAAATATCCTTGACACATTAAAGGCTCTTCCAACGAAGAATGGTGCGACTATGGGTAATGCATTTAGAACTTATATGCAAGCAACTTATGGTAGTCAAGGTTATGCTAAGCTTTCAGACGTATTTGCTGGAACAGATGCAGCTTATGATACTGATGAACTTGTTGCATTAATGTATGTCGTTAGTGCAAATCCAACATATTTAACTAGAGAGCTTGCTACTCCTAAGACTAGCGTAGAAGTATTATTCCCAAGAACTGCTCAAGCTTCAAGAATTAGAAATCTATTCAGAGGCTTAGAAATGTTTGGTGTACGTGGTGCATTCTCACGTTACGAATGGGCTTATTTCAATGAAGATGGCGTTGTTGAAGATGCTAGAGTTCAAACAAAGACTTTAGATGCAGTGGATCAGCTACAAAGAATTTACTCAGATGGATTAATTCCTGTAAACTTCGATGAAGGTGGAACTTATGACTGGAGAGCAAACTTATTACAAGGTTCATATGGCTTTATGACTTATGACTATAATGCTTCTTCAACTCCACAAGGTTATGTCAATGCAGCTAAGCTACTTGACCCAACTTACCAATTTGAAGCAATTCTTCCTCCAGTTGTTGACTGGTTAGGAACTGGTGAATATTTCCACTTCTCAGAAGCAACTCGTGCCGTTAAGGCAGAAGCTTGGGGAATTCCTGTTCACGTTGAAGCATATCCTGCTAAGCTTGCAAGATTGATCACATTATTTGATGGTCTATATGACTATTCATCAAATGATTCTATTGGTAATATTCATTTATATGGACCTGCACAGTGGATGGATGGAACAATCGAGTACAATGGTGTTCAAATTCCTAAATTAAGTGCAGCAGCACTTGCAGATATGCAAGCGAAGACTTCAGGTAATATGATTAACTACCTAAGACGTTATGTCGGTGCAACTATGCCAATTGGTCATATCCGTTCCTTAGGCTTAGAATATCAAACATTATCACAACAAGGTATTGATGGTGTAACAAGAATTAACACTGCAGTTCAAGCTGGAACATTCAGACTTGCTGGTGTACATCAATCCGATAATCCTTGGTATCAATTCGTTCCTACATTATTCGCATTAACTGCAAATGAAACTACAGATATCGCAACTCTAACTTATGATGACATTTGGGCAGATGCTCAACTTGCAACACTTGTTAAGTTTGGTTTCACAGGCGGCGGAACTAGTATTACAAGAAATACATATTTAACAACCATGGTTACAAAAGATAATATCAATACTTATGAAGCAATTTATAAGAAAGCATTAAATGACGCACTTGCGAGAGTTGGTCAATAAGACTTAAAATGATTTAGTATAGTTGTTGAATCCGGGAGATTTTTCCTCCCGGATTCCCCAACAATTTTAGGAATTAAATTTCATGAAGGAAGATGTGAATATGAAACCAGATATCTTTAAAAGAATATTACAAAGTATCACCAATGGAATTCTTGAATCGCTCAAATGGATTTGGCGCAATCAACAGGTATTAGTCTATGTATCACTTTTGATTGTTGCATCACTCTATTTTGTTTACACATTAGGATATAGCTCAAATTGGGCTCTTGTTGTTAGTGATACAAGAGGGCAACGCTTTTATCGAGCTTCTCAAACTGCGAACCGTCTCTTATTTGATTTAGGATTCTTTTTAATCGTAGTCGTTTTATTTACCCTTGGTGTCAGCTCGATGTCAAGAAAGAAGTTTTATTTGAGTAATATTGTTTTAAGTATATCGTCTTCCATCTTATTAATCGTTTCTGCAGCATTAACTCTTTATTACAATTCAGTATTAAGAGGTATGTATGAAAGAATTACTGAAGAAGAAGTTCCAGCCTATTTATATGTAGTTCATGGAGCAGGAGCTAAGAGTTACCAGGTTTTTGATACAGGTAATATTTTGGCTGTATTCATGTTTATTACAGCAGTTTTAGTTCTATTATTCTTATTTAGAAAGATTAGAGCCCAAAAGGAAAGAGCAAAATTAATCGAAAAGTTGGTGACAAATCATGAACACTAAAGCAGATAAGATGCGTTATCAAACCAATAAGACTGGATATTCACTGATCTTACTTGGGCTAGCCATTAGCATCGTCGCCCTATTTTCTATCATTACACCACCTGCAATTATTCCTAACTTTGGAATTGCCGTGGAAATACTTATTAATATTGTGTTATTACTTGTCACATTTTTAGCAGCTGAAAGATGTAAGACCTATTCCAGAGGATGGGCACTCACTTCCTTTGTTATTGCAGCAATTCATGTGCTTCGTATTTTTTACATGCCAACTATTTTGGTTGCTAAGGGTCAATTAACAGGATTTCAATTTATGATGATTGTTATCTATCTATTATCTGCAGCAACGTGCATCGTTTTTGGAGCACTCATCACCTTGAGAAAGCATGCAATATTGATGAAACACTTAAGAGAGCTTGGTGAATGATATGGCTACAATGAAATTAACGAACATAAATAAAATATACCCAAATGGAGTTCAAGCTGTCTTCGATTTTAATTTAGACATCGAGGACGGTGAATTTATCGTTTTAGTTGGACCATCAGGATGCGGGAAGTCAACAACATTACGCATGATTGCAGGGTTAGAAGAAATCAGCACTGGTGATTTATTCATCGATGATAAAAAAGTCAATGATCAAGCTCCAAAAGATAGAGATATCGCGATGGTTTTTCAAAATTATGCGCTTTATGCACATATGACTGTTTATCATAACATGGCTTTTTCGCTTACTTTACGTAAAGAAGATTCTGATATGATTCATGAAAGAGTAATGTGGGCTGCTGAAATATTAGGGCTAAAGCCTTACTTAAATCGTAAACCAAGAGAGTTATCAGGTGGTCAAAGACAAAGAGTAGCGTTAGGCCGTGCGATTGTTCGTGATCCTAAGGTTTTCTTACTCGATGAACCACTATCAAATTTGGATGCTAAGCTTAGAGGACAGATGAGAAAAGAGCTAAAGGAACTCCATCACCGTCTTGGTGTCACCATGGTTTATGTGACACATGATCAGATTGAGGCACTTACATTAGCAGATCGTATCGTCGTTATGAAGGATGGTTATGTGCAACAAATTGCAACTCCTGAAGAGCTATATGCAAGACCTAACAATCTATTTGTTGCAAACTTTATTGGAACACCTCCAATGAATATTTTCAATGCGAAAATTGATGATCAAGGCTTTATTTGGATAAAAAATGTTAAAATTGATATAACTTCGACAGCTAGCTATAAGGCTTTGAAGCAAAAAGGGTATTTTGGTAAGGAAATATATCTTGGGGTTCGCCCAGAGCATATCACTATCGAAAGACCTTATGGTAAGATTTTAGATAAGGGACATCTATCCACAGTTATTCTCTATGAACTTTTGGGTTCTGATGCACTTGTTCACTTCACGATTGGAAGTGAGAATGTTGTTTCAAAAATTAATGCAAGAGAAATATTACATGTTGGTGAAGAAGCCTATTTCGATTTTGATGTATCCCATCTATACTATTTCGATAAAGAAACGGAAGTGTGCATATATGAATGATCATCAAATACAAAGAGAACCGTGGCATATCCGCTGGTATAATTATAATAAGTATTCAATCCCTGTCATATTTACAGTGATAGGAACATTAATCTTTACTTTATTTCTAGATTTTAGAACTGGTGATGTTACTTTTCTATCTCATATTTCTGCAATTAATGTATTAACCAATAAAGTGGTAGGATTTTATTTATTTAGTATTTACATGATTGCACTCGTGCAATTGGCAAACAGCATCGCGTTTTCTAAGAAGCGTTCACCACTCTCATTGATTACTTTTTCAGTCTTAAATGCACTTCAAGTTTATTTAGTTTATTTATATGTCAATGTATTTTATACAGAAGTAGCAATAAGAACTGATGGATTTGTTATTCCTGAATTTGGTTATTTTTCCATCAATATCATGATTACTGGAGCTATATTTTATATCATCGCAACCATATTTGCTTGGTTCTATGTAGATTGGAAGTATGTAAAAATTGAAGAATAAAAAGAAACCGGAACAAAATCAGTTAAATCCTTATAGCATTGATAAGCTTCACAATATAAAACCCGGTGTTAAGGTCGGGTTTTTAAAGTTTTGGGTTGCTGGAGCAGCTTTTTTCCTTACATTTACAGCGTTTTCCTATTCAACAATTGATTTATTGGTTGCGATGTTTTTACTGATGACTTTGGGTGTTGAATACATAGTGAATAAGGTCATCATGTGGATGCATAATGATAAATTTCCTACCCTCTTTTATCTACCCCATCATGTGGAAAGAAAGTCAATATTAAGTCTTTTAGCAACTGCAGGATATGTGCTCGTGATGATTGCAGCGAGTTATTTCGCGATTGAAGGATTGTTATCGATTGGAATCCCATCATTTGGTATGATTATGTTTGGATTTGAAAATATAGGAATTGATCCGATTACATTTGGTCTAGTTTATTGGTTAATGGATTTTATCTGGCTACAAGTTAAAAATAGAGTTCACCCAAAATATGTGATTAAGGGAGAAAAAAATGTTTAACGTTATTTTCAAATCATCAAGAAGTCTAACTTTAGAACTTAAAAATCATGATATCTATTATGCAAAGGAACCCTTTGATGTCAAAGTCAATGAAGAGGTTATGCTAAAAGCAATAGATACCAATGTTTTTTCATTATATAATTTAAATCCAAATGAAAAATATACGATAGAAGTCCTAGGATATAAGGATGTTATTCAAACAGATATCGAATCATCATTTGTGAATGTTAAGGATTTTGGTGCAATAGGTGATGGTGTAGCTGATGATACAATGTCTATCCAAACTGCAATGCTCACTTGTCCTAAAAATGGTAGAGTTTTGATACCTGAAGGAACCTATTTAGTAAGACCATTATTTCTTAAAAGTAATCAAACCATTGAGCTTGTTAAAAATGCGACGCTTTTAGGACATATCAATCGAAAAGAATATCCGATATTACCTGCTCAAATCACAAAAGCTGACAATTCTATTTTAGAATTATCTAGCTGGGAAGGAAATCCAGCTCCAACCTTCGCAAGTATTATTACTGGTATTTTAGTAGAAAACGTAAAAATCATTGGCGAAGGTGTCATTGATTGTAATGCCCAAAATTCTGATTGGTGGGTCACTCATAAAATTATGCGTGGTGGCGCATGGCGTCCTAAAGGTGTTTTCCTATCGAATTCAAGTCATATAGGTATGCAAGGAGTAACGGTTACAAATACTCCTTCATGGAACCTACACCCTTATTTTTCAAGTTATATTGATTTTATAGATATGAAAATTATTAGTCCTAAGGATTCACCTAACACCGATGGATGCGATCCAGAATCCTGTGACAAGGTCAATGTAATTGGCCTCAATTTCTCTGTTGGTGATGACTGTATCGCGATTAAAAGCGGTAAATTTGAGATGGGTATGAAATATAGAAGACCAACAAAAGATATGGTTGTTAGAAATTGCATGATGGCATATGGACATGGAGCAGTCGTTCTAGGAAGTGAAATGAGTGGCGGAATTAAGGATTTATCGGTAACACAATGCTATTTTAAAGAAACTGATCGTGGTCTTAGAATTAAGACCAGAAGAGGTAGAGGAGAATCTGCAGTTATTGATGGAATTACCTTTGAAAATATCTATATGGATAATGTTTTAACTCCACTCGTGATGAATATGTATTACTATTGTGACGACGATGGAAAAACCGAGTATGTATGGAGTAAAAAAGCATTAACAGTTGATCATCGAACACCCTATTTAGGAAGCTTTAAATTTAAGAACATGGTCTGTAATAATGTCCATGTTGCAGCAGGCTTTTTCTATGGTTTACCAGAACAACCGATTAGAAGTATTGAGCTTGAGAATATAAAGTTTACCTATGCAAGAAATATGATTCCTGAAATACCAGCGATGATGAGTTTCTTAGAGAAGATGACAGGTGAAGGATTACAATTTAGATATGTCGACCATGTTTCTTTAAAAAATGTTAAATTAGAAGGTCAAACCGGTGAACCACTGGTTCTAGAAAACGTTAAGGATTTTAAAGCGGAATAAAAATAAATAACAATTTGACACATATTGTCGTCTATCATATAATGGTATTGTATGAATAGTAAGACATAGCGATACAGATACAAACACCGTTTATAAAAAAGGAAGGTATACCTCATGCTAAAAACCGATATATTAAAAAAAATAACTGATGTTGGAGTGGTTGCAGTCGTACGTGCTGAAACCAGTTTAGAAGCAATTGAAATCTCAAAGGCTTGTATCAAAGGCGGTTTATCTGCTGTTGAAGTTACGTTTACAGTACCAAATGCTGCAAGCGTTATTGAAAGCCTTGCTAAGGCATTTAAACCAAGTGAACTCATTATTGGTGCAGGAACAGTCTTAGATAGCGAGACAGCAAGAATCGCGATTTTAGCAGGTGCTCAGTATATCGTAAGTCCAGCGTTTCATTTAGAAACTGCAAAGCTTTGTAACAGGTATCAAATTCCTTACATGCCAGGATGCCTAACCATTACTGAAATGATTGTTGCTATGGAAGCTGGTTGTGATGTGATTAAGTTGTTCCCAGGTTCTGCTTTTGGACCATCCTATGTAAAAGCAATCAAAGGACCACTTCCACAAATCAACATTATGCCAACAGGTGGAGTATCCTTAGATAATCTTAAAGATTGGGTGAATGCTGGAGTCGTTGCAGTTGGAGTTGGAAGTGAACTTACAGGTCCTGCAAAAACAAAGGATTATGAAGGTGTAACTCGACTTGCGAAACAGTTTGTTGAAGCTTTTCAGAAAGCTAAAAAATAGGCTATATTATGATAGTCGATCATTTAGATAATCTAGATCAGTGTACTTTTTTAAATCCGAATATTTCAATGGTTGTTGCATACATTAAACATACAGATTTATTGAATCTTCCTCAAGGTAAAACAGTGATTTTAGATGATGAAATATTTGTTTTGCGAGAAACCTATCAACCAAGAGAACTGAGTGAATGTTTTTTTGAAGGACATTTAAAATATTTAGACATACAAATCGTTTTGAAGGGCTCAGAATATATTGGTTACTCAAATAAACAAAACAAAGGGATAACTATTACCGAAGTATATAATTTGGATAAAGATATTGAAAAATATCAAGTCACTGATTTCACAAGGGTTCATCTCTATGAAGGAATATTTGCACTTCTAACCCCAGATGATCTTCATATGCCTAAATTAAAAAAAGAAAATAACGAAATTATTGAGAAGATAGTATTTAAAATTAAACATGTAGAAATTAAGGAGTGAAACATATGGCAAAAGTTGTAACTATGGGAGAGATTATGCTTCGTCTATCAACCCCAGGACTAAAAAGATTTGTTCAATCTGAATCCTTTGATGTAGTTTATGGTGGCGGAGAAGCAAACGTTGCAGTATCACTTGCAAACTTTGGGCATGATGCATATTTTGTAACGAAGCTTCCTAAGCATGAAATTGGACAAAGTGCAGTCAATGCTCTCACACGCTATCAGGTCAAGCCAGATTATATCACCCGAGGTGGTGAAAGAGTTGGAATCTATTATTTAGAAACTGGTGCATCGATGCGCCCATCGAAGGTTATTTATGACCGTGCCAACTCAGCAATTGCATTAGCAGAACCAAAGGATTTTGATTTCGATTTCATCTTTAAGGATGCAAAGTGGTTTCATTGGTCTGGTATAACTCCTGCAATTAGTAAAAAGGCAGCAGAGTTAACGAGATTGGCATGTATTGCTGCAAAAAAAGCAGGTGCAACCATTTCAGTTGACCTTAACTATAGAAAAAAACTTTGGACTCCACAAGAGGCACAAAGCGTAATGAAGGACTTGATGCAATATGTTGATGTCTGCATCGGTAACGAAGAGGATGCAGAACTCGTCCTAGGCTTTAAGCCAAAGCATACCGATATTGCATCAGGAAAGCTTGAAATTGATTCATATAAAGAAATCTTTAAGGAAATGAAGGAAGTTTTTGGATTTAAGATGATAGCAACCACACTTAGAGAATCTTATTCAGCATCAAAAAATGGCTGGAGTGCACTACTCTATGATGGTTCGAAATTCTACCAGTCTAAACACTACATGATTGATCCAATTATTGATAGAGTTGGTGGCGGAGATTCATTTTCGGGTGGATTAATTCATGGGCTACTTACTAAAAAACCGCAGGAAGCAATTGAATTTGCAGTTGCTGCAAGTGCGTTAAAGCATACTATATTGGGTGATTTCAATCAAGTAACAGAAGCAGAAGTCGAAAT
>JAUSOA010000282.1 GCA_030656435.1 Acholeplasmataceae bacterium
GCTGTCATTAAGGTATAAGCAATTAATAAGAAAAATGAATAGACTCCTGCAGTATGCAATGCATCAAGCCACATATTGTGAGCGTGAGTTAACCCACCTAGATCCATTTGATAACCACCAAATGGATATAAAAATATTTGGTCCCTGACAATACCATAGACCTTAAATCGAGGATCAGCCAATAAACCTTCATCGATAGTCTCCATAACCCTAATATACCATCTTGTCGATGTGATAAAATCCTGTACACCTAATAGATTAAAATGATATATCCCGTATATGAATAAGATGACTAAAGGAACGTAAAAGAGTCTTTTGATAATGCTTTTTTTATACACATATAGATTTGTGAATAATCCAACGAGAATCACAATTCCCGTAATAACAAAGAATGTACGGTTTCTTAATTTAATGCTAAAATAAATGCTTAATCCAAATAAAGCAAAGTAAACAATTTGCATATACCAAAATTTCTTTAATTTCACATTGACTATGAAATATACGAATAATGAACCAATTGCAGTGTAATACACACCAGAAAGAGTTGCTCCAATGACTTCACCTGACCAAATATCTTGAGTGACTACTCCATTATAAGGAGGAAGATATGTATAATAATTTAACATACCTAAAAATCCATATGTAAACAAACCAAAAGCAAATAACAATAAAGTCCATTTAAAATATTTTTCAGTCTTTTCTGATATAAAGGATTTTCCAGCAAAATAGAGTGCTGGTGCACCTAACCATAATCTAATATGAGTCCATTCTAAGTTGTATTGATATCTTGTATACATAAAGTAATAGGAAGTACCAAATAGTAACAATAAAACGAGTTCTAAATTAAAGGTAATTTTATGCTTAAAAAGAATTAAAAAAATAATCGAATAGACAAAGAATATGCGTATCAATTCATTGATTCGATCAATGAAATTAATCGTTATTAACAATAACAAATACATCCATATCGCAATAAACAGTATTTTGAATGCTTTAAAAATCCAATTGGGTATTTGCATATTCAATCTTCCTTTCAGTTATTCTACCTTACATTATAATCTATTTTCTTCCTAAAAACTTCTTGAGTGATATAACAAATCTTTTTGGTAATATTTTTTTAAGTCGATACTTAAATCGAAACCATGGATTGCTATAATAGGATTTAAATAAAAACTTTTTAAAATAATAATTATCAAAAGCATCATCATAAAAAACTTCATCTTTAAACTGAATTGGAAATTCGATTTCATTGATCGTTCCAAAAATGTATTCCTTCTTTGATTTTGTATTGGTAGCGTTGGGTCCAATCCCGACGTTTGAAATCATGTTGATTTTAGGAACGACTGCCAATCCAGAATTTTTAAGTAAATGGAAGGAAAATTGATAATCCCAAGTCGTTGAAATACCTTCATATGCCAAATCAAATTCATCACATCTAAACTCATAAAATACTTTATTGCGAAATGAGGCCTTTAGCAACTCGTTTTTCTTATAATATGGCCATTCCTTCATCTCGAAATCGTAGTTTTCCCAAGCTCTTTTCCAAGTTGCCCAACCCCAAATATGTGCAACATTTGAAAATGTGTAATCGCCATCAAATTCAAATTTTGGTACAGGATTGGATCCACTAATTGCCATTACACGATTATCATGTTCATAATAATCAAGCATTTCTTGACAGTATCTAAAAAAGGATTGTGAAGCGATGATATCATCTTCTAGAAAGATAGCTCTATTTTCGGTCTCAAATACCCAACTGATTCCAGATGAGATTCTTCGACCTGCACCAATATCTTCAGTGACATAATTTTTAAATACTTCACAGTCCCAATCAATACGACTTTCTACAAGCTGACGCAGTGTTTCAACTCTTTCTTTCTCACCTGGTTTGTTTGGACGATGTCCTTCACCAACCAAATATAGTTTTTTAGGCTTTGCTATTCGAATTTGATCAAGGACCTTCATTGTTGACTCTTCTCTAATGAAGAAGAATAAAACAACTGGGGTATTGAATTGATAATTTTCCATTGAAGTCCTCCGTTAACCTTTTTTCCGTAGCATTGATTTTGCAGTTTGAATGAGATAAGTTAAACTTTCCATCTTAAAGAGCAATGCAAATGCTAAGTAGAGCATAGCACCTGAAAATAGTTGTGTGGTTAAAGTTATTAAATCTGATAGATTCAGTAGGGTAATTGACCAAACAATCACAGCCATAAATCCTGCAAGAGCAAGACTAGGTAAGATATCCATCAATTGATCTTTAACCTTATATCCAATCATCTTATCAATTACAAAGGATAAGATAACCGCAATAATAAATTCACCGACGATAGTGCTCAATACAAGAACATAAATATTAAATCTTGAAAAGATAATGATAAAGATGACACCAATGACTCTTAGAGCAATGTTAAGTTTCAAGGCCACATCACTTCTACCAATTGCATTAATTGCTTGCATGCGAGCAGATAGAGGCCATATGAGACATCCTAGAGCAATGATTCTTAAGAAGGGAACACTTGGAAGCCATTTATCTGTCAGTAAAAATGAAATCATTGGCTCTGCGACGGCAACGAGTCCAAGCATTGCAGGTGCACTTAGAAACATGCTCATCTTCATCGAACGTCTTAAAACCTTTAAACCACCTTCGGGGTCATCCTGCATTTTAGAGAGGGATGAGAATAATACAGTATTAATTGCTCCATCGACATTAATCATAATTAAAACTGGAAAGCTATAACCCTTATTGTAATATCCAAGTCTTTCTGAATCATAAATTTTACCGATAAATAAAGATAATAGGTTCGTATAAATGGCATTCATGAAATTGATAATAAATATCTTTGACCCATAATCAAATAAGCTCTTAACTGAACTCAGTGAAAATTCGAGCTTTGGTTTCCATTTAACAAGCATAATGACAATTAAGCTTGTTATGATATTATTTGCTAGTGTAGAAAATACCAATGCCCAAACACCATAACCATTTAAAGCAAGTGTAATTCCTATGACACCCTGTGCGATGGTTCCAGCTAAGCCAGAAAAAAATCCTTTTTTATATTGCATATGCCGGATCATTAAGGATTGATGGACAGTATATAAGGATCCAATCACGATATTTATGGCTTGTACTCTTAAAACTGCCTCAAGTAAGGGTTCATTATAGAAATTCGCGACAAATGGAGAAACAGCAAACATCATTCCAAAGAACACAAGTGAAAGCATCACACTTAAATAGAACACTGAAGATAGCTCTAAATCGGTGATTTTTTTTCTTTGAACGATGGATGATGAAAATGCTCCTTGAATTAAAACATTGGCAATAGCACTAAAAATCGCTGTTAGCGCAATGATTCCGTAGGTTTCAGGGAGTAGGATTCTTGCTAAAACAATTTGAATCCCAAAATTAATAAATTGGGTTCCAAAGTTTTGCGACAATCGCCATATAAAACCTGTTATGGTTGCATTTTTTAAGCTTTGTGTTTGATCCACTATGTTCACAGTTCCTTTGTTTAGCTAGTTAAGATTGAAGCCGTTTTAACGAAAACGGCTTGATTAGTCCTTAAGAATGGATTTGTAAATCGAAATCATTTGATTTAAGTTCTTTTCTCTATCATGAAGCTGATGTGCATTGATCCTTGCTTGAGTTGAAATTTGAATTGCTAAATCGTCATGACTAAAGATTTGATCAATATAGTATTCCATCATGTAAGTTTCTTGAAGAGGATATAAAAATCCATCAACACCATGAAGAATCCGGTTGGTTACCCCACCTACATAGGATGCAACAGATGGACAACCGAGTATCTTCGCCTCTGATAATGAATTGGATTCATTTTCAATAATGGATGGTGATATAAATACATGAGTTTTTAAAAATCTTTTCACCATCTCTTCTTCTGATAGGTTTCCTAAGAAGATGACATGATCTTGCATGTTATTTTTCTTGATTATCTTTTTTAAGTACTTTGCATAATAGGGCTGCTTCAACTGACTTTTT
>JAUSOA010000019.1 GCA_030656435.1 Acholeplasmataceae bacterium
CAGGATAACAAGAGACTTTATGCTCAAACAAAGTTTTATGAGCATTTCTTCGAAAGTGATCCATATGGTTATCCACTATCCGGAACACTAGAAGATATTAAGAAGTTGACTTTATCTAAGCTCAATAGTTATTATAAGAAAGTTTTCTTAAAGAATGCAGTTAGAATTGTTGTTAACGGCAGAATTAGCAATTTAGACATTGTTAAGATAGAAAGTGATTTAGATTTGGAAAGAGAAGTTAAATTAAACTTTGAGACTAAATTTAGAGCACCAAGAGAAGTTAAAACAATCTTTGAAGAAACAGATATGAACCAAGCGATATTGAAGCTTGGGTATCATTTTCCGATTTTTAGATCGGATAAAGCCTATGATGCTGCAGTAATTCTCGATACTATTCTAGGTGGTTCTCCTAATTCTAGATTATTTCAAGAAATAAGAGAAAAACAAGGATTATGCTACGACATTCATTTGAGTTATGACTACTATAAGGGTGTCATCATGATTTCTAGTGGTGTTGATATCGATAATAAAGAAAAGGCATTAGAAAGCATCCAATTATTAGTAGAGGAAATGAAAAAAGAAGGAATTACAGAAGAAGAACTGAGACAAGCAAAGATTTACTATCAGCATCAAATCAAAAACAGCTTAGATAGTCAGTCAGTCTTAACCAAGCGTGCCTTCATTAGAGATTTACTAGGCTATGAAGAATCAATTGAGGAAAGACTTGCTCATATTGATCAAATTACCGTTAGCGATGTCAATGAGACGCTTACGAAACTGACCCTAGATACAATTTATGTGTTATTTGGAGGTCAATCATGATAAAAAAAGAATATAAACATTTAAATGAGACAGTCTACATAATCAAGCTTAAAAATGGAATGCAAGTTCATGTCCTTCCCAAGGATGACCCGTGTTATTCGACCTATGTTGAATTATCAATACCGTATGGAGCACTAGATCTAGATTACAAATTAGGTAAAGAAATTAAGAAGACACCCTTTGGAACAGCACATTTTTTAGAGCATAAAATTTATGCGATGCAAGATGGTGATGCTTTTCAAGGATTTTCAAGGCTAGGTGTTGATGCCAATGCAATGACTTCCTATAATCAAACATCCTATTTGTTTACTGCTACGCAAAACGTGATACCTGCCCTACATCACTTAATGCATATGATTGATACTCCTTATTTTACAGAAGAGAATGTAGACCAAGAAAAGCTCATTATTGCAGAAGAACTCAAGATGTATTTAGATGATCCAAACACAGTGATGCAAAATAAGATTATGGAAAACATGTATTATAAGCATCCAATGCGTAATGATATCGGTGGAACTCTTGAATCAATTACCTTAATTAATCCTGAAATATTAATTGATATCTATCACAATTTCTATGGCTCTAGCAACCGATTGATTACCATTGCTGGTAAGGTTGATTTACCTGAAATCGAGAAGTTTTTTAAGGAATATGATCTCAACCACCCACAGAAATATCGGAAACCTAAAACGGTTTATCCAAAGGAATTTAAGAAATTAAAAGTTAAGAGTGAAATAGAAAGTAAAAAAATAGGCATTCATAAGCTCTTAATCGGGATAAAACTTGAACCTGTAAAACAAAAAGCACAGCTTCAAATTAAAAGGGAAATGGCATTTACCATGATGCTAAATATCTTACTTGGACCTTCATCACCGGTATTTGAAATTCTTTTAGAGGAAAAATTAATCAATCAAAACTTTTCAATACAATCTAATTTCGAAAAAGAAGCAGAAAATATTTTAATTTATGCAGAATCTAAAAAGATACATAAGTTGAAGCAGATTTTAGTCAATCTGTTCACTAAGGAAGCTAATATCTACATGAATGAAGCATCCTTTGAAAGATACAAAAAAGTTTATCTTGGCCAGTTTGTCTATGCCCTCAATAACCTAGAAAATAAAGCTTACCTATACGGAAAGTATTATCATATGGGTTCATCTCTCTTTGATGTTGTTGAAATATTAAAACTGATCACTTACCAAGATGTTTTGGATACACTTCAATCAATTAAGGCAAGTTCAATTTCAACTCTTATTCACAAAAAGGCCTAAACAAGGCCTTTTTATTATAATTGGTATGTCTTTATACGAACATAAAGAGTTGATCATCATTTTATATGAATACAGGATATATTTTCGAATGTAACAGTTTTTATTTCAAATTTGGCAATTAGGAGATATCCCTTTCTTTTTCTATAATGAAATGAAAAGGAGGGATAATGTGCTCAATCAAATCATTTTAATTGGTCGTTTAACACACGACCCAGAGGTTCGGATATTAGAGGATGGAAGAAAGGTATCTTATATGAGTATCGCAGTCCAAAGAGGTTTTAAAAACATGGATGGTGCATATGACACTGATTTTATTAAGATATCAGTATGGGAGGGTCTAGCGACAGCAATTGAATCCTATGCATCTAAGGGGGTCATGGTTGCAGTCAAGGGGAGAGTTCAAAGCTGGAAGTATGATTTACCAGATGATCGTAAGCTCTCTATGCTTGAGGTCATTGCAGAAAGAATCACCTATTTAACGTCATCTTCAAAAAATGAAATTAAAGCAAATGAAGAAAGTTCAGAAAATTGAACTTTTTTTATTGACAACACTATACTATGCATTGTATAATATAAGTCGTAAGATAGTATTAGAGGTGAACCATGAGAGAACAAGTAAAAAAAGGGGTACTAGAAATATTTGTACTCGCC
>JAUSOA010000028.1 GCA_030656435.1 Acholeplasmataceae bacterium
TATTGATTAATGGAAACGGTTGCATTATAATAGGGTTGAAACGTTTCGATAATTCAAATCGAACGCACATGCAAAAGATTTTTAACTCAAGCCAGCTTCATTGACAGATAATCGAGTCCTTGCTATAATTAAAATGTAAGCGATTTCAGATGAATAGAATATGATTCTGGATTATATTTTATGCAAGGCTCGAAACGTTTCGATAGTTATTTTTTTCATGGGTTTTTAGGTATAAGAATAAAAATAGGAGGAAAGAAATGAAGAACGCAGTAAAACTTTTTTCGATGCTTTTAGTCGTAGGATTGTTATTTGTGATTGTTGGCTGCAAGCCGGCTGTTGAAACTCCAGAACCAACACCAACACCAACTCCAACAGTTCCTGTTGTCACAGATTACAATGCATTAGGTGGGTGGACTGATGGAGGAGATGGTGTTTACACGATAATCACCAATACTCAATCAAAATTAGAATTCTCATATGCTAAGGATGAATTTCCATACGCATACATGAGCAGTACAACAATTACTCAAGATCTTTCTGTATATAAGAAACTTGTTCTCACAGTAGAAGGCTCAGGTACTATGTTACTGAAACTTGAAACTAGTGACAGCACACCTGCAAAAGAAATTGGCATCAATGTCACAGGTATTGCAGGAACTTATGAATGGAATCTGATGGCATCCTCAGCATTTCTTGCTAAGGTCAATAAGGTTGTAATCATTGCTGCTCCAGGAAAAGAAGATTCTATTGGTACAATTAGTGTTACTCAACTTAAGTTTGGTGTTGCTGTAGCATCCGGATTTATTATTAATGACGGATTCAACAACATTCCATCGAATGTAAATGAATATAATGGTACTGATGAAATCTTTAACTTTAATAACAAATGGGAAAACTTTGCTGAAGAAACCTATGTCATCACACAAGATGGCACAGAATTTGATGTTGCATTTACAAAGGCTGCTGGATTTGAATGGTCAGCTATGCAATCTAGAGTTCAAGGTAACTTCACAGCATTCAACTTTGTCGTTGTTAAGGTTACAGGTACACCTAGTCAACCAATTATTGTTAAGGCTGCAAATGGTGTAGAAACAAGAGTCATACTTAATGGTGAGATGCAAGAAGTCGTTGTAGATTTATCAGAAATGGCTTTAGCAGATAAGAATGCAATCAATGCAATTCTAATCTTTGGTAATGCTGGAAGAACAGGTACAGGCGTATTTACCATTCATGAAGCATTCATGGTTGATGATTATGAATATGTAGCTCCAGTTATTGTTAAGAATGTATACAATGGCACTGATTTAACATTTGATATTCACAATTGGTATGATGGTGGTGACCAAGTTTATGGTATCACTAGAATTGCTGATGAATATTTAGTTGAATACAACAAACCAGATGCAAATTTCCATTGGTCTTATATGTTTGCGAACCTAGAAGGTGATTTCAGTGGATTTGCTAAGATTGAATTTGAAATTACTGGTGTAGCGAATAAGACTTTATTACTGAAGGCTGAAAGTCCAGTTGGAGTTAAAGAAGTTCCAGTGACATTCGATGGCACTAAACAAGTCTTTGTCTTTGATTTACTCACAATGACAACTGCTCAACTCGAACAGCTCAATAAGATTGTATTATTTGCGGCTCCAGGAGGAATTGGATCAGGCGAATTTACAATTCATTCTGTAACATTTATGACTTCGGATAAGGATGTAAATGCAAACTGGTCATCAATTGATGCAGGTACATACACATTTACTTATGGTGCAACAACAGTCGTAAATTACACAAAGGTTGCAGGTCAAGAATGGTCAGCAATCCGTACAGACTTTGTTCCAGCAGAAGTTGTTGGTTTAAACACATTAACATTAGTACTTAAGGGTACTGCAGGTAAATCAGTTTTAGTTAAGCCAAATGATGTTCAAGCTCTTGAAAAAACAGTGAGCTTTGTTGATGCACTCCCAGTAACTGTCACAGTGACTGCAGATGCATTTACAAGTATTATTATGTTTGGTGAACCAGGAACAGCTCCTGCTACAGGATCATTTGAAATCGTTTCTGCAACATTAAGCTACGTTGCAGCTGATTTTGATCCAACACTCGTTTATAACTTCAATTCTAAGTGGGTAGCAAATGTTTCTACCATCTATGATATTGAATTACTAGAAGAAAAGACTTTAGTTACTTATAATAAACTTGCAGGTAATGATTGGGAATGGATGAGAGTCCAATTCGATGCTCAAGAAACTGCTGGTCTAAATACAATGACTATCGTATTAAAGGGTACTGCTGGTAAGCAAGTTCTTGTGAAACCAAATGATAGCGGTGCTTTAGAAAAGTGGATTACATTTACCGATTCAAACCCAGTTACATTTACAGTTAGTGCAAGTGCATTCACAAGTGTTTATGTATTTGGTGATCCAGGTGTAGCACCTGCTACAGGTTCATTTGAAATTCTTTCAGCAATGCTTTATTACACTGCTGATGTGAATGGCCTATGGGTTCAAAATGATCCAAACACCTATGCTGTAGTATTAGGCGAAACTGCTGTAGTCAACTACACTAAGGCAGCAGGTCAAGAATGGGTATTCCTAAAGAATAATTTCGTTCCTGGAAATGTTGAAGGATTGAACACAATTCAGATTACCCTCAAGGGTACTGCTGGTAAATCAGTCATGGTCAAGGTGAATAATGCGATTGAACAAAATGTTACATTTGTAGCAGACACTCCAGTAACACTTACATTTATGGTTGAATCAATTACAGGCTTAATTATATTTGCTGAACCAAATGTAGCACCAGTGACAGGTTCATTTGAGATTATTTCTACAAAATTCATGTATATGACACCTCCACCAGTCGCTACTGATGTAGTTGTTGACTTCACTCTTGATGGTTGGATTGATAATGATGGCGGAATCTATACATTCACTCCAACAACTAGTAAGAATGTAGTCACTTACACAAAGACAGAGCAACAGCATTGGGCATTCATTAAGAATGTGTTTGATATGGATCTAGCTAACCACAATACAATCGATATGGTTGTTAAGGGCACAATTGGCGCACAATTAATTATTAAACCAAATGATAAGGGTGTATTCGAAAAGACAGTTACATTTGATGGAACTGAACAAGCGATAAGATTTACAATGAATGAAGCTCCAAAGATGATTCTAATTTTCGTTGATCCAATCAATGGAAGCTTAACAGGCACATTTGAAATCATTAGTGCTAAGGTCTTATATGTTGAACCAGGTGTCGAAGTGACGTCAAACTGGGTCGATAATGATGGTGGCATTTACACAATCGGAAAAACTGGCGTTGTAAATAACATTAGCTACGTTAAGGTAGCAGGCCAAGAATGGGCATTTATTAAAAATGAATTTGTTGGCGATATGTCAGCATTTAATACAATAACTATGGTTTTACAAGGAGAAGCTGGAAAGCAACTCGTTATTAAGCCAAATGATAAAGGTATTTTTGAAAAAACAGTAACATTTACAGGTGCTGAACAAGTTGTAGTCTTTACACTTACAGAAACTCCTGTTAAGATTTTAATGTTCGTAGATCCACTTCTAGGTAGTCTAACAGGTTCATTTGAAATTAGATCTACAAAGCTATCCTATGTTGAACCAGCTCCTTTGGATCAAGCAATTAATGTAGTCTTTACTCAAGGTTGGGTCGATAATGATGGTGGCATTTACACATTTACTCCAACAGATGGTAAAAATGTTGTCACTTACACAAAGACTGTAGAACAACATTGGGCATTCATGAAGTATACATTTACCGATAACCTTGCAAACCATAACACAATTACTTTAGTTGTTAAGGGTGAAGTTGGTAAGCAATTAATCGTTAAACCAAATGATAGTGGTGCCTATGAACAAACAATAACATTTGATGGTACTGAACAAACATTTACATTTACACTAACAACAACTCCAATGAACGTTTTGATTTTCGTTGATCCGATTCTTGGTAGTCTTACAGGTACTTTTGAAATCGTATCTGCAACTGTTTCATTTGTAGCAGGAACGTAAAGATTTAAAGCTAAAATAATCTAAGTGAAATTGCGAGCTAGTGGCCAAAAGTTTAGTTTTCAAACTGCTCGCAATTTTTAGATTAAATAGCGAATGATTGAAGAAACGAGGAAAAAATATGAAAAAAATATTAATGCTGGTATCCATCATTTTATTTGCATTGGTACTTGTTGCTTGTGGAAATACGCCAACTGAAGATCCAACAGAAACTAAAACACCAGTTGAAGGACAAGTGACGATTACCTATGCATCATGGGACCTAGGTTCCCCAGATTCTCCAGAACCTAATATGCAGCGTTTGATGATTCAAGCTTTTCAAGCAAGATATCCAAATATCAAAGTTAATATCATCGAAAGACCAAAGATTCCCGGAACAAATAATGATTTGGGATGGAATGAATTTTTAGCTGCGCGTGCATCTACACAAACATTACCCGATGTATTTCAAGCAGATAACATTCCCTTTTACGTGATCAATGACTGGGCTTACAATTTAACAACTGTAGCGAATGCAGATCCAGAGTACATCAATGTCAGTGAAGATATTCGTGGTGTTGCTACCTATAACTCCAAGGTGATGGCTATTCCGAATGCAGTGCATTATGCAGGCTATGTAGTCAATGAAACACTTTATGACCGTCAAGGTCAGGATTTCCCAACCATTGATTCTACAATGACAGAATTTTTAAACCTAACAAAGGCTGCTGCAAACCACGCATCCAATAATAAT
>JAUSOA010000041.1 GCA_030656435.1 Acholeplasmataceae bacterium
CTTTCCATTTTCTTCCATTTTAAATATCTTTCTCCAAAAAACAAAATGAACTCAATTATTTGCAAACGAATTATAGAATAATCAAAACAGAAAATATACATACTATAATATCAAATATGTAATAATTAAAAATCTTTAAAGAATGGATAGGTTATACTAAGTTGGACATAATTAGAATAGACATGTTAAACTTGTAGCACATTATAATTGTGCCACATATATATTATTTATGTAGCACAAATTAGTTGACATTGAAGGATATTTAATTATGATTAAAGTCTACATCATATTCCGTGACGGATACCTTTCAGCCCCTATATAAAAATACCGCTATCGACCTCTCGTTAGTGGTATTTCATATTATACAGTGTTAATATTTGACCTATACACTGTTTGTCCATATGTTGACCGAGTATTCTCTGTATTCCAATTTTTCACAACAAAAAAAGCCTCAAAAGGGCTTTTTTTCGTTTTCGATGGTGGCTCAAGCCGGGCTTGAACCGGCGACACATGGATTTTCAGTCGTTTCATGCAGCAAATATAAATAAAATATTAATATTGTGCACCAAATGGCAATAACGATAAAGATGCTAATTTAAAACATTGTTTACCAAAAGGAATACCAATAATTGTTATGTATAAAATAATACCAACAATCACATATCCAACCGTTATTTCCCACCCAAATAAAATCAGCCATATGACATTAGCGATTGGATGTGAATCAAAATTCGTTTGAATCGTTTTTCCAAAAGGAAATATTGAAAAGGCTGCAATTTTAAAGCACTGAACTCCAAATGGTATTCCAATAATAGTAATACACCACAGCAAGCCTACTAGAATCCACAAAACAAATGATAATAGTCCGACAATGACAAACCAAAGAACATTTCCTAATAATTTCATTTACTTTTCTCCTTTGAATAATATTTTTTGTTCATTAAATAATGAAGCTTAATGTTTTATCAATACGTAATAAATCGTTTTTGGAGAGCGAAAAGATAACATAAAACAC